>DATIQP010000198.1:0-7664 GCA_035470765.1 Polyangiaceae bacterium
GATCGTCACGCACGCCGAGGGCGGCGCCGCGGGCGACTCGAACACGGCGAAGCTGCAGGCCGCGCAGGGCATCGGCGATTTCGTGAGCTCGCTCGGCGGCTGCCTCTACGACAAGCCGAACAACTTCACCGACCCCTCGCAAGGCACGCTCGGCTTGAGGCCGGTCGGCTTCGCGCCCGTGACGCTCCCGCCCGACGCGACGTGCAACGCCACGTCGACCACCGCAAACGGCTGGGCGATCGACGGCTCGCACATCCGAGTCTGCGGCGCGGCGTGCACGACCATTCGCTCCGCCATCGCGCAGAACCAGCTTCTCACCGCGCAGCGCAACCAGACCAGCGCCGCGCTCCCCGGACAGGTGCTCGTCCAGCTCACCGTGCCGTAGCGAACATCAACCTTTGCCGATCGCGAGCGACAGGGCGAGCGTCAACGTCACCGCCACCGCGACGCCGACGAAGCGCCAGTCGCGCTCCCGCGCCCAGATGACCACGAGCGCGAGCACGCGGAGCGCCGGGGTCATCGCGAGCGCGAGGATCCCCAGCCCGATGAGCAGGAGCCCCAGATCGGGAGCGGACCCGAGCTCGAACAGGCGCAGCGGCGGCGACCCGCGCTCGCCGAGCGCGAGGCGCATCACGAGCCCCACCGCCATGAGCGCGGTCGAGAGCGCGAGCCCCGCGCGCAGCAGCACCTGCACGCGTTTGTGATCGCGCTCGGCGAGCGCCTCCTCGATCTTGTCCTTGTCCGTCAGGTCAGCGCCCAAGGTGCACCCCCATCGCCCGCAGGACCATCTGGGCGGCGACGCCGATGAGCACGGCCGAAAGTGTCAAGCGAAGCACCTTCGCGGGCATCTTGCCGGAGTGCCTCGCCCCAAGGAGCGATCCTCCCACGACGCCGATGGCGATCGGCGCCGCGAGCAGCGGGTGGACGTAGCCGCGCGCGAAGTAGACGAAGAGGCTGGAAATGGCCGTGACGCCGATCATGAAGTTGCTCGTCGCGGCGGCGACCCGGATCGGGACCTTCATGCCGAGCGACATGGCGGGGACCTTCAAGAACCCGCCGCCGACCCCGAGCATCCCGGAGAGCGTGCCTGCGAGCAGGGAGACGGCTGCGCCGACGGGGATGCGGCGAGCCTCGTAGTGCACCATCCGGTGCAGGTGCTCGTCGAAGTAGGCGCCGGCGAGCTTTTCGCGCGACTCCCATCCGAGCACCGCGGGTCTGGCCCGCCGCTCCGCCTCGGCCGGCTCCTTCTCCTTCGCCTGCGCGCCACGATCGAAGAAGACCAGGGCGCTCGTGATCGCCATGACGACGCCGAAGACCCCGGCGAGCAGCTCGGGCGAGATGAGCATCGCGACGAGCCCGCCGGTGATGCCCCCGATGGTGGTCGCGATCTCGAGGGTCATGCCGAGGCGCATGTTCGTCAGGCCGGAGCCGACGTAGGCGCTGCCCGCGGCTGTGGACGTCGCGGCCACGCCGATGAGGGATGCCGCGACCGCGACCTGCGTCTTGACGCCGAAGGCGAGGACGAGCGTCGGCACGAGGATGACACCCCCGCCGATGCCGACGAGGGCTCCGAGCCAGCCGGCGGCGGCGCCGAGGACGACGAGCGCGGCGAGTGTGGGGAGTGAGAGCTCCATGGCCTCTCCGATCAAGGGCCGAACTGCATCCCGAGGAAGGGCCACAGGAAGAACTGCGTGCCCGACGCGAGCCGGTAGCTCGGCGTCCTCAGGGGTACGGCGAGCGGGAAGATGTAGTGGCGTGGATCCGCGGTAGTGGTGGCGTCGGTGCCGGCGTTCTCGAGCCACGTGGAGAGGCCGGCGGTGAGCGACACGCTCGAGCTCAACCGGTACGCGACGGCCACCTCCATCGACAGCGCCGGCGTCGCGTACGAGATCGGCTGCGGCACGAAGGCGTCCGTCGCGCTGGGCGACCCGGTCGTCGTCGCGGTGCGCTCCATCAGCATGCCGTGGACGCCGAAGCCGGGCCCGAGCGCGAACGAGACGCGGAGTTTTTTCCCATCGATCGTGGCGCGCGCGCGCACGGCGGCCATCCCGCCCACGCGAAGGATCTGGAACTGCTCGTTGCGGGCCGGGCCGGTGAGCGCCGCGTTCGAGCCCGGCTGCACGACGCCGTCGAAGGTCGAGGAGGGCGAGGTGTAGTCGAGCCCGAACGCGCCGAAGAGCTCGAGACCGATCGGGTCCCAGGTGTAGCCGGCGTAGCCCGCGATCGTGAGGCCCGCCGGCGGCCCGGCCGAGCAGCTCAGCGCGCCGGTGAGCGGGCACGTCTGCTCGAAGGTGCTGCCCGAACCGGCGGGCTCGAACGACGGACCGAGGAAGAAGCCGCCGTACGCCCCGCCGAGGACCGGCGCGGGAGCCGGCGGAGGAGGCGCGGCCTCTTCACGCGCGAGGGTGACCGCGAGCGACGCGCTCTTGCCGGCGTCGACGACCACGCGCTTCACGAAGCGGCGGAAGCCCGCCCGCTCGACGGAGACCTGGTGCTCGCCGACGACGAGCGTCCCGTGGAACGAGCCCTCGCCGGCATTGTGTTCGTCGATGAAGATGGTGCCCCGCCCATCGCTCGTCGTGACGTCGAGGGTGCCGCTCGGCGCCTCCTCGCCGGCGTGCACGACGGCGCTCGTCAGCTCGATGCAGCACGCCAACGCGGCGAGCGCCGGAGCGCGGGATCTCGTGCGGGGCATGCTCATTCGACGTCGCGTCCGGTGCTCACTGCGGGCTCGGACCATACAACGTCAGGCGAACCGTTCCATCCTTCCGCAGCGGGGGAACGTACGGGCCCTGGGCGTTCGCGAGCAGGTTGGGCGGCGGCAGCGCGGCGGCGAGGTTGCGCAGCCGTGCGTAGCCGGACAGGCCGTCCACGGTGACCACCGTCGGTGGCCCGCCGAGTTGCGCGCCGCTGGGCGTCCACGCGTTCGCCTCCGGCGGCAGCGCGGGGACGTGGACGTTCGTCGCGCTCGCAGGCACGACGAGCTGCCAGGTGATGGTGGCCGGCACGGAGCCGTCCTGGCCCTGCACCCAATGGAAGCTCACGAACGTACCGTCCGCGGAGGCGAGCGAGCCCGCGGTCTTCCAGCTGATCGTCGGCCTCGGCGGATCGCTCGCGAAGTCGACGGAGGCGCCCGTGATCGCGGGTAGCAGCTGCGCCAGATCGATCGTGGCCTGCCCGTCGAGAGCCGGCGGGGCCGTGCGCGTCGCGATCGCGGCGATCTCCGTGTCGGTGAAGTTGCCGGTCGGAAACGTGACGTTGACCTCGCTCTGCACCGAGTCTGCATAGCCGGGGTGAGTCTCGAACGAGGACGCTGCTCCCGCGTCCGGCACGCTCGCCGGCGTCGACAGCTGCGCGTGCGAGATGTCGTTCGCGATCTCGCCGAACGCTGCGTTCACGGAGCTCGCCGACGACGGGACGTTGACGGCGTCGATCGTCCATGTCCCGACCTGGGTCGACCACTTCCCCGAGAGCGACAGCGTCGTCGTCCCGGCGTCGAGCCCCACGAGCTCGTTGTCCTTGGCGAAGGCATACGCGAGGCTCGAAGGCGCCGTGCCCGAGGCGAGGACGAGGAGAGGAAACTTGCCATCCAGCCCCACGCAGCCCTGCGACAGGTACAGCGTCGCGGGCAGCTGCGCGACGGAGGTGCCGCACGAGCCGACGTACGCCTCGAAGTAGCTCGCCGCCGGCGGAGGGCTGGGCGGGAGCGCCGTGAGCGTTGCGGTGGCGGAACCGTACGAGCCGGGATCGACGACGCTCAGCGCATCGCCGGGCTCGACGCCGACATACGTGTAGAGTGCAAGCGACCCGCTGCCGGGCGTCCCGAGCATGACGCTGACCTGGCTACCGGCGGTCACGACCCTCGAAACCGTCCCCTTGGCATCGGTCTTGGAGCTTCCGAGCACGGCGCCCGTCGCATCCTGGAACGCGACGAGCACGCCGGGCTCGGGCGCGCCTCCCGCGAAGACGGTCACCGTGACGGGCAGGGGCCCGGCGTCGATCGCCGTGGCGGAGGCGTCGAACGGCGGCAGCTGGCCGCCGTCCGGCGGGAGCTGCGCGGGTGACGGCGAGCATTCGATGAGGCCGAGCAGAGCGAAGGGCCACGTCCGCCGCATGACTCGTCAGGGTATCACGCGCACCCGCCGCCGGCCCGACGAACGCTACGCGCCGAGGTGCAGCTCCCCGCGCGCGCCTTCGACCACGACGGCCACGATGTCCCCCTCGCGCACGACGGTCTCGCCGTCGGTTCCGGCGACGACGAGCACGCGGGAATCCCGCCGGATGACGACGCCCGCCACCCCGACGATGCACGGCTTGCCGAGGATGCGGGCGGCCACCGCGCCGTCTCCGGTGATGCCGCCGAGGGTCGTCACGACGCCCGCCGAGACGCGGACCGCCGGCATGTCGTCGGCGTCCATCTCCGCGCGGACGAAGATGGGCGGGGCGCCGCTCGCCGCGAACGCGCTTGCGGCCTCGGCGCTGAGCGCGAGCGGCCCCGAGGCTCGCCCCATGCTGGCGCACTGTCCCGAAGCGAGGATCACGGTCTCAGTCGGCGCCGCGCGGCGCGCGAATGGGCGCCGGAGCCTGGGCCATCGACACCGTCGCGCGGAACGCGAGCGGGTAGCCATCGTCCCACTCGGAGCCGTCGACGGTGCTGCGCACGCGCACGCGCAACGTCGTGGTGCCTGCGGCCACCCCGGTGGCTTGCAGCTCGACGACGCCGGGCTCTCCGGCCGGCCGCGGCGTGACGACGCAGAGGCCGTCGTCGCAGCCCGCCGAGATGAGCACGATCGGCGTCAGCGTCGTGGGATCGCAGCTGCCGGTGGACTGGGTGCAGCGGCCCGCCTCGGTCTGGATGCGTCTGACGGTTACGAGGCCGGGCTCGCCGACGGCCATGGCGCTGCCGAGCGGAGCTCCGTCGAAGTAGAGCTGCACGTTGTAGCCGTTGGCGTCCGGGGTGGAATTGGCGACGCACGCCATCAGCCCCATCGCCGCCATTCCAAGTGAGAGCCCGAGTCGCATGATGCCTGCAACCTGCTTTAGCAAAGGGGGTGCCGGAGCCAAGTCATTGAAATCAGCGTTACTAATTCGTCACTGACAACGCCCGTTCACGGCAGGCACCCCGAACCAAACGTCCGGATCCATATTACACAGGCGTACGTACAACTACACGTTTCCGGCGAAGACGGAGCGCGACGCGGCTTTGGTCGGACCTCAGGCGAGGCGGGAGAAGTCGGCGATGCGGAGCATGCACGACGCGCCGTACGAGAGCAGCCGGAGGCGCTCGGGCGTCTTCGGGTCCGCGGGATCGTTGACGAGGGTCTCGACGAAGATCTTGTCGAGCTGTGCGGCGAGCGTGGCGGTGGTGTAGAGCGCCTCGCGCACGGCGTGCTCGGTCTCGAGCTGGGCGGTCTTGCGATCGAGCTCCTCGACCAGATCGACGATGGCCGCGTCGGTCGCCTTCACGAAGGCGCTGCGCGCCACGAGCTCCGGCTTGGCTTCCTTGCTGATGCCGGAGAGGCGCTTGGCCACCGTGCGCGCGGTGTCGAGCCACGCGGCCTTCTCGTCGACGGCGGCCTGGAGCGCCTTGGCCTTGGCGAGGACGAAGGCCGGGTGGTGCACCGGCGCCACGCGCTCGCCTTCGATCCACGCGAAGCCGGCGAGGACGGCCGCCGCGGAGGCCTTGCCGGCCTGCGCTTCGACGAGGCCGCGGAGCCGCTCGGTGGCGAACTCCTCGAGGGCGAGCGCGGTCTCGTCGGCGTTCTTGTCGAGCTTCTTCCCCGCGAAGAGCGCGTGGGCGAAGCGGACGACCTTTCCGAGGTGGATCTTCGCGTAGGCCGTGCCGGCCTCCTCGGTGAGCGTCCGCAGGATGCCGATGCACGCGCGGCGGAGCGCGAACGGGTCCGCGGTGCCGGTGGGCTGGAGGCCGACGGCGAACGCGCCGACGAGCGTGTCGATGCGGTCCGCGAGGCCGACGAGGCGCGCAACGTCGTCCTTGGCGACGGCGCCATCGGCGCCGATGGGGCAGTAGTGGTCGCGGATCGCGTCGGCGACGCGGCCGGGCTCGCCCGAGGCGATCGCGTAGGCGCGGCCCATCGTGCCCTGAAGCTCGGGGAACTCGCCGACCATGAGCGAGACCAGGTCGCTCTTGCAGAGGTGCGCGGCGCGCACGACGAGCTCGCGGTCCGCCGCGGCGAGGCCGATCGCCTGCGCGAGGTGCTCCGCGATGGCCTCGATGCGCGCGACCTTCTCGCGCACCGTGCCGAGGCGGGCGTGGAAGACGATCCCGGCGAGCTTCTCCGTCCGCTCGGCGAGCGGAGTCTTCCGGTCCTCGTCGAAGAAGAAGCGCGCGTCGGCGAGGCGCGCGCGCATGACGCGGTCGCTGCCCTTGCGGACGTTGGCCGGGTTCTGCGCGGTGTTGACGACGGCGAGATAGTGCGGGAGCAAGATGTCGCCGCCGCCCGGCCCCGAGACGACGAAGTACTTCTGGTGGCCCCGCGCGACGGCGCGGATGACGGCGGCCGGGAGCTCGAGGTAGGCGGGGTCGAACCCGCCCGCGACGACGTACGGCTCCTCGACGAGCGACGCGTTCTCGCGGATGAGATCGGGATCGGGGTCGGGCGTGCCGCCGAGGGCGTTCGCCGCCTCCTGGATGCGCGCCATCATCGTGCGCTCTCGCTCGCCGCGGTCGACCAGCACGTGCCCGACGCGGAGCTGCTCGACGTAGCTCTCGGCGCTGCCGACGTCGAAGAACCCGGGGGAGAGGAAGCGGTGGCCGCGGGTGCTGCGACCGGCCTTGGCGTGGGCGAACTCGAAGTCCACGACGCGATCGCCCGCGAGGGCGACGAGCCAGTGGACGGGCCGGCCGAAGGTCGTGTCGTAGTCGGCCCAGCGCATCGACTTCCTGAACGGGATGGAGGCGCACACGTCGGCGAGCACGGGCCCGAGCAAGTCGATCGACGGCTGGCCCTTGGCGACGCGACGGCCGACGACGTAGCGGCCGGGCTTCTTGCCGCTCGCCGCGCTCACGTCCTGCACCATGAGGGCGGCGACCGGCACGCCGAGCTTCTGGGCGAACGCCTCCGCGGCCTTGGTGGGCATGCCCTCCTTGAAGGCGGCGCTCTCGGGCGGGCCGATGACGAGCTCGTCGAGGTCGGGCTGGACCGCGGCGACGTCGTGCACGAGCGCGGCGAGGCGCCGCGGCGTGCCGAGAGCGCGGATCTCGCCGTGGGTGATGCGGAGCGCCGCGAGTCTCCCACGGAACAGATCCGGCAGAGCGGCGAGGGCCGCATCGACGAACGAGCTCGGCAGCTCTTCGCAGCCGATCTCCAACAGAAGCGTGAAGCTCGTTTTTTCCGTCCGAGTCATGTGCCAAACGGACGTTTACCACTATTAAGAAGGCCGTGCGTCGATCGAACAGGTTCCCCAAGCGCTGCGCTTGCGGTTTCGAGCTGGATCACCCGCTCGTGGCCCCGCGGCTCCATTTCTCCGCGCCCAAGTGGGTGCTGCTCTGCCTGGGGGCCACCCCGTACCCGTCGCGCGTGGACTACCACTGCACTCGCTGCGAAGTGGTGCTCGACTCGACCAGGGACGAGAAGGTCCTGCGGAAGTTCTGATCAGAGCGCGGTCGAGACCTCGAGCGAGGTCGGGAACTGCCAGCCCGA
>DATIQP010000199.1:0-9550 GCA_035470765.1 Polyangiaceae bacterium
AGAAGATCCCCACGCCCACGATCCCGTTGACGCCGAGGGCGAGCAGCGACGCGGTGCCGAGCGGCCGCGAGGAGGTGGTCGTCACGGGCGCAGCCTAGACCAGAGAATGTCCCGCGTGCGAGTTGCATCGTAGTGCGGGTACCCTGCGTAAAAGAACGCACGCCCCGGGCGTGGCTCCTCGCGGAAGCGGGAGATCGCGCGTGGAGCGTTTCTTGCTCTGGCGGACACCACATGAGCTCTTCTTCGACTTGGCTCCCCCTGTTGCTCGTCTCCACGATGGCCCTCGCCTGCGGCGGCTCCACGCCCGACACGGGCGATGCCGGCGACACGCAGGACGCCGCCCCCGCGGTCGAGACCGGCCCCGGCGACGGCGGCACCCCGAAGATCGACGCCGGCTTCCCCGGCCCCCACCCCAGCGTGCCGCAGGTCGAGACCTACGGCGGCTCCGTGCTGACGGCGCCGAAGGTCATTCCGATCTTCTTCTCCAATGACGCCGACCAGTCCAAGGTCGAGGACTTCCTCGGCAAGCTCGCAGCCTCTCCCTACTGGGGCCAGACCACGACCGAGTACGGCGTCGGAGCGCTCACGGTCGGGACCTCCATCGTCGTGACCGACACGCCCCCGACGACTACCGACGTCGCGAAGATCGAGACGTGGCTCACGAGCTACCTCGACGGCACTCACCCCGAGTTTCCGCCGATCGACACGAACAACATCTACACGGTGTTCTTCCCCGCGAGCACGACCATCAGCGACCCGAGCTTCGGCACGAGCTGCGTCCAGTTCGGCGGCTACCACTACTCCACGACCTCCAACGGCAAGGACATCGTCTACGCCGTCCTGCCGCGCTGCTCGTCGCTCGGCGACATCCAGGGCTTCGACGCGCTGTCGGGCGGTCTGTCGCACGAGCTCATCGAGGCGTCGACGGATCCGCTCTCGAGCAACCCGAGCTTCGCCTTCGTGGACACGGATCACTTCGTGTGGAACATCATGCCGCTCGGCGAGGTGGGCGACATGTGCGCGTACGAGCCGCAGAGCTACCAGCGCCTCGTCGGCACGTACATGGTCCAGCGCGTCTGGTCGAACGCCGCGGCCAAGGCGGGCCACGACCCCTGCGTGCCGCCCCTGAGCGACGCGTACTTCAACGCCGCCCCCGTGCTAAGCGACAACGTCACGCTCACTTACTACAACCAGAACGTGCCGACGAAGGGCATCCAGATCGGCCTCAACCAGAGCAAGACCATCCCCGTGCAGCTGTTCTCGGACGGCCCCACCACGGACTGGACGGTGCAGGCCGTCGACTCGACCTACGGCACGGGGAACCCCGCGGAGCTGCAGTTCTCGTGGGACAAGCAGAGCGGGAACAACGGCGACACGCTCCAGATGACGATCACGCGCGTGCGCAACGGCTCCTACGGCGGGAGCGAGTTCATCCTCTACGCGCAGAAGGGCCTGACGACGGCGAACCTGTGGTTCGGCTTCGTCGCGAATTGAACGAGCGCCGCAGGCTCGAGGCGAAGCCGAGAGTTCGGACTCAAATGAAGACCACGAGTGCCGCAGGCTCGAGGCGAAGCCGAGAGTTCGGACTCAAACGAGGACCGACGGCGTGTATGCTCCGGCGATGGTGCTCGATCGGCTCAAGCTCGCCGGCGACGCGGCGGCGCTCCTCGACCGCCTCGGCGTCAGCGCGTACGGGAAGCGCGCCGACGGGCGCGTGACCCTCGACGGCTGGGCGACGGCGAACGGCAAGCGGATCGCGTTCAGCTACGAGGTCGACCGCGACGTGACCGCCGAGGAGCTCGCCGAGGCCTGCGTCGCCAAGGTGCGCGAGGCGCTCGAGGCGAAGTGAGGTCGGTCGGCGTGCTCGGCGGCATCTTCGTCGGCGGCAGCTCGTCGCGGATGGGCCGCGCCAAGGGCCTGCTGCCCGGGCCCTCGGGCGAAGCGCTCGTCGTGCAGCTCGGTGCGCGGCTCCGGGCGGTGGGGGCGACGCCGGTCCTGGTCGGCGCGCGGCCCGAGTACGAGGCGCTCGGTCTTCCGGCCATCACGGACGCACGCTACGGCGCGGGGCCGCTCGGTGGCCTCGTGGCGCTGCTGGAGGCCGCGGGGTCGCGCCCGGCGATCGCGGTCGCTTGCGACATGCCGTGGGTCGACGAGAGGCTGCTCGCGCGGCTCGCGTCCGCGGCGCCGTGCGCGGCGCTCGCTCCCCGCCGCGCCGACCGGTGGGAGCCGCTCTGCGCCCGCTACGATGCCGCGCTCGTCCTCGGCGCGGCCCGCGCCCGCCTCGATCGCGGGCAGCTCGCTCTTCAGGGCCTGCTCGACGAGGTCGGGGCGATCGCGCTGTGGCTGGACGAGCACGATCTGGCGAAGCTCGACGACTGGGACACGCCGGAATCGTTCGCTGCCGCGACGGGGCGCCGATGACCCGCTCGATCGAGGAGCCGACGGCGGCGAGCACCACCGTGGAGCGGCTCGTCCACGTCGTGCGAGTCGAGGGTGCCACGGAGAAGCCGGACCGCGTCGTCGTCGAGCAGCCCCTCGAGATCCGCGCGCGCCGCGACGGGCGCGTGGTGCCGGTGGCGGTGACGATGCGCACGCCGGGCGCCGACGTCGACCTCGCCGCCGGCTTCTTGCTCGGCGAGGGGATCGTGCGGGCGCGCGAGGACGTTCGAGCGATCGCGCCCGACGGCACGGACGCCGTCATCGTCGACCTTTCGCCCGGGGCCGCGGCGCGCCTCGATCGCACGACGCGGAGCTTCTACGTCACGTCGAGCTGCGGCGTCTGCGGCAAGGCCTCCATCGACGCGGTCCGCGCGGAGCTGCCTCGCGCGCCGAGCTCCACCACCGCGCGCGTCGCGCCGAAGACGATCCTGTCGCTCGGCGAGGCGCTCCGCCGCGCGCAGGGGACGTTCGAGGCCACCGGCGCGCTCCACGCCGCGGCGCTCTTCGCCGAGGACGGCGAGCTGCTGCGCCTGGCCGAGGACGTCGGCCGCCACAACGCCGTCGACAAGGTCCTCGGCGCCGAGCTGCTCGCGGGGCGCGTCCCTTTGGGGGGTGGCGTCTTGTTCCTGAGCGGCCGCGTCGCCTTCGAGCTGGTCCAGAAGGCCGCGCTCGCGGGCGTCGCCGTCGTCGCGGGGATCGGCGGGCCCACCAGCCTCGCGATCGAGCTCGCCGAGAGCGCGGGCCTCACGCTCCTCGGCTTCGTCCGCGAGGGTCGCTTCAACGTCTACGCGGGCGGCGCCGTCGAGGGGCTCGGCTTCGGGGCCGATCGAGGCTAGAAACGATCGGAGCCCCATGAGCGACTCGCACGTCAAGCCACCGCCCGAGGAGGCCGCAGGCCTCGGCGCCGCCCTCTCGACGGCGAAGGTCACCGCGACGATGGGCGTGGTGCGCGGCGTGCGCACGCTGCTTCGCTTGAACCAGCAGGGCGGCTTCGACTGCCCCGGCTGCGCCTGGCCCGAGCCGCGCGAGCGGAGCTTCTTCGAGTTCTGCGAGAACGGGGTCAAGCACGTGGCCGACGAGGCCACGCCGCTGCGCGCCGACGCGGAGTTCTTCGCCAACCACAGCGTCGAGCAGCTCGCCGAGCAGTCCGACGAGTGGCTCAACGCGCAGGGCCGCCTCACCGAGCCGATGGTCCTCCGCGAGGGGGCGACGCACTACGAGCCCGTCTCTTGGGACGACGCCTTCGCGCTGGTCGCCAGGGAGCTCTCCCGCATGTCCACGCCGAACGCCGCGGTGTTCTACACGTCGGGGCGCACCAGCAACGAGGCGGCCTTCCTCTACCAGCTCTTCGTGCGCCAGCTCGGGACCAACAACCTGCCCGACTGCTCGAACATGTGCCACGAGTCGAGCGGCACGGCGCTCAAGGAGGTCGTCGGCGTCGGTAAGGGCACCGTGCACCTCGAGGACTTCGAGGTCGCCGACGCGATCTTCGTCATCGGGCAGAACCCGGGCTCGAACCACCCGCGCATGCTGACGGCGCTGGAAGCCGCCGCGAAGCGCGGGTGCCAGATCGTGGCCATCAACCCGCTGCGCGAGCCGGGCCTCGTGCGCTTCTCCCACCCGCAGCACTACGAGTCGCTGCTCGCGCGCGGCACGCCCATCGCGGCGCTCTACCTCCAGGTGCGCATCGGGGGCGACGCGGCGCTCCTGCGGGGCATCCAGAAGGAGATGCTGGAGCAGGAAGACCGCGCGCCCGGCTCCGTCCTGGATCGCGCCTTCATCGACGAGCACACGACGGGGTTCGACGCGCTCGCCCGCGCCGTGCGCGCCACCCCCTGGGAGACGATCGAGGAGCAGAGCGGGCTCTCGCGAGCGGAGATCCGCGAGGCCGCCGTCATCGCGATGCGCTCGGAGCGGACGATCGCCTGCTGGGCGATGGGCCTGACGCAGCACAAGCACTCGGTCGCCACGATCCAGGAGGTCGTCAACTTGATGCTCCTGCGCGGCAACCTCGGCCGGCCGGGCGCGGGCCTGTGCCCGGTGCGAGGCCACAGCAACGTCCAGGGCGACCGCACCATGGGCATCAGCGAGCACATGCCCGCGGCCTTCCTGGACAGGCTCGGCCGCGAGTACGACTTCGATCCGCCGCGCGAGCCGGGGTTCGACACGGTCGCCTCCATCGAGGCGATGCTCGCCGGCAAGGTGAGCGTCTTCTTCGCGATGGGCGGCAACTTCCTCTCCGCGGCCCCCGACACCGACCGCACCGCGGAGGCGCTCCGCAAGTGCGAGCTGACGGCGCACGTCGCCACCAAGCTCAATCGCTCGCACGTCGTCACCGGCCGCCGCGCGCTCATCCTGCCGTGCCTCGGGCGGACGGAGCTCGACCTGCGGAACGGCGCGCCGCAGTTCGTGTCGGTCGAGAACTCGATGGGCCTCGTGCACCCCTCGCAGGGCCGCAACGCGCCGGCCGGAGAGCGGCTGCGCAGCGAGCCGGCCATCGTCGCCGGCCTGGCGAAGGCGGTCCTCGGGAGCAGGAGCAAAGTCGACTGGGACGCGCTCGCCAGCGACTACGATCGCATCCGCGACGGCATCGCCCACGTGGTCGACGGCTGCGCGGACTACAACGCCCGCGTGCGCGAGCCGGGCGGCTTCTACCTGCGCAACGGCGCCCGCGAGCGCGATTTCGCCGCCTCGGGCGGCCGCGCGCGCTTCAGCGTGAACGAGCTGCCGAGCCTCGAGCTCCGCCCCGGCGAGCTGCTCATGATGACGGTGCGCAGCCACGACCAGTTCAACACGACGGTCTACACCCAGAACGACCGCTACCGCGGCATCTCGGGCAACCGGCGGGTGATCTTCATGAACGAGGCGGACATCACGGAGCTGGGGCTCGCCGCCGGCGAGGAGGTCGACCTCGTCAGCCACTGGCAGGGCGAGGAGCGCCGCGCGCCCGCGTTCACCATCGTCCCCTTCAGCGTGCCGCGCCGGTGCACGGCGACCTACTTCCCCGAGGCCAACCCGCTCGTGCCGCTCGGCAGCTACGCCGACAAGAGCCGCACGCCGACGTCCAAGTCCGTCGTCATCACGATCCACAAGCGCGGCGGGTGATGCTCTCGGTGCTGCTCCCCTATCGCGACGCGCGCGAGACGCTGCGCGAGGCGATGGCGAGCGTGCTCGCCGAAGGGGAGCTCGACGAGCTCGTGGCGATCGACGACGGCTCACGCGACGGCAGCGGCGAGATCGCGAGGAGCTTGCAGGATCCACGCATCGTCCACGTGACGACCGCTGGGATCGGGGTGGCGGGCGCGCTCGCGGCGGGGCTCGAGGCCGCGCGCGGCGATCTCATCGCTCGGATGGACGCCGACGACGTGAGCCTGCCCGGCCGCCTCGCAGCCGGGATCGAGCTGCTGGAGGGCGATGCGTCGCTCGGGGTCGTAGGCTGCCAAGTCGCGCCGCTCGGCGAGGTGACCGACGGCATGCGCGGCTACCTCGCCTGGCAGAACGCCATCGTCACCCCGGAGGACCACGCGCGCGAGATGTTCGTCGAGTCGGTGCTGTGCCACCCAACGGCCACGATGCGCCGCGACGCCGTCGAGCGCGTAGGCGGGTTCCGCGACGCCCCCTGGGCCGAGGACTACGATCTCTGGCTCCGGATGGACGCGGCCGGCGTGCGCATGGCGAAGGTGCCCCGCGTGCTCTACGCCTGGCGCCGCCACGCCGCGCAGGTGACCTTCCGCGATCCGCGCTGCTCGATCGAGCGCCTTCGCCAGGGCCGCGCGGCCTACCTCGCGCCGCGCCTGCGCTCGCTCGGCAGGCCGCTTTGCATCTGGGGCGCCGGGCCGACGGGCAAGCGCCTCGCGCGGGAGCTCGAGAAGATCGGCCAGCGCGCCGAGCTCTTCGTCGACGTCGACCCGCGGAAGATCGGTCACCGGAGACGCGGCGCGCCGGTCGTCGGCAAGGAGTCGCTCCCCGCCGGGACGCACACGATCGTCGTCGCGGTCGGTGCCCGCGGCGCGCGCGTTCTCGTGCGCGCCGAGCTGCTCGGGCGCGGCCTTGCCGAAGGGCGCGACTTCGTCTGCGCGGCCTGAGGTCACGCCGAAGGCCCGGAGGGCATGGCGACCGAGGGCTACTTGGTCCGCTTCACGACGGGCGGCTCCCAGCTCGCCGCGGCGCTGCTCGGCTGGTAGATGCGCAGGGTCAGCATGAACGCCTCGCCCTTCGGCGCGGGCAGCCAGTTGGTCTGGTCCTTCGGAGGGTCGGCCGAGACGACGACGTCGATCGCCCCGTCCGCGCCCTTTTTGAGCGTCCCGTCGACGAGCTCGTAGCGCTTCTTCGCGTTGGGGACGAGCGCGCCGCTCTTGGTCGAGTACAGGGTCATCGTCCAGAAGGCGTCGGCGGGCGGCGCCATGGCCTTGTCGAAGTGCACGTCGTACTCGTGCGCTCCGCTGAGGACGCGATCGCCGTCGTCGACGCGTGCGATCGCCACGAGGCCCTCGCTCGCCACCGGCCAATCGAGCCCGCGCAGCACGTAGGCCGCTTGCCGCAGCGGATCGGCGCCGCGCTGGCCGAAGGTCGCGTCGAGGTCCCAGCCGTTCTTGCGCGTGGCGAGCTTCTCCAGGGCCTGCTCGATCTTCTCCTCGCCGTCCTTGATGCCCTGCGCGATCGACGCGAGCTCCTCTTGCTTGAGCGTCTTGCTGGGTGTCAGGCCCGGTCCGATGCCGGCCTTCTCGAAGTCCGGGTTCCACTTCACGTCGGCGGGAGGGGGCTCGTCCTTCAGGATCGCGCCGAGCTCGTCGAAGAGCTCTGGGCCGGTGAACTTGATGTCCTGAGGGCGCCCGATCGGCGCCGGCGGCATCGCCTCGCTCGCCTTGCCCGACTGCGGCAGGAGCGACCACTTCTTCAAGAGGCCGCCGGCTTTGGCGACGTCGGCGTCGCTCGTCACGCGGGTGCGCGCGAGGATCCACACCGTCTTGGTCGGCGACTTGAGCTCCTTGGCGCCAGCCGGCACCGTGCCCTTGAACTCCGGCCCGGTGATGGCGAGCGTCTGTGCCTTGCCGCCGGCCGCCTTGCTCCCGAAGGCGGCGAGCGGCTCGCCGTACGCGTCGAACATCTGGATCGAGAACCAGCGGCTGCCCATGTCGGGCAGCTTCAAGAGCCACGCCTCGTCGGCGAGCTCGAGCCAAGCCGACGAGAGCAGCGCGTCGAGGTTCGCGAAGACCTCGCCGGACTCCGCGGTGGGCAGCTTGCTGCCGTGCGCGAAGGTGCCGAGCGGCAGGCCTACGTTCGTCGTCATGGCGCGCTTCTGCCGCTCGATGAAGACCGCGGGGTAGCCCCACACGTAGGCGTCGGCCGCCAGTTTCTCGAGCTCCTTGCTCCGATCGACCGCGGGCGCAGACGTGCCGGAGCTCGCCGTTGCCGCCGGGGGTCCAGGGGGCGGACGCGGGGGCTCGGGCGGCGGCTCGGAGGCGCCGCAGGCCAACGACACGGCCACGATCCCGAGAACGCCGATGACGAGCGTGCGCATGCGCCCGCTCTACCCCTCTCGGGCACGCGCATCAACGCGGAACGACTCTCCCCAGCGGGCACGTTTGACGATAGCGTCTTGGGAATGCGGTTCCTGTACGGGGACTCGGTTCCTTTCCCGCCGCAGTACGACTTCCTCGCTGCCTTGAAGGTGTTCGTGGAGCAGGCGACGTCCGCCGCGCGCTACGACGGCGAGGGCCGCGCGGCGATGCAGGCGGCCGAAACCGATGCCGCCATCCGCCTGCACGCCATCGAAGCGCTCGAGAGCGCCCACTTCGCGGCGATGCACGCGCTCGGCGCTGCGACCACCGGCGGCCAGCCGCTCATCGTCGACTATGCGCAGAAGGTCCAGGACTACGCCGCGGCCCTCGTCGGGCAGACGAAGAGCGAGGCGATCGCCACCGCCGACCGCGCGAAGGAGGCGGCGCGGTCCAAGACCGAGTACGGCCGGACGCAGCTCCGTGGCGCGATCGACGCCGTCATGATCGCGCTGCGCCTTCCGGTGGTCGACTCGCGCATCCGGATGGACCTGTCCGACTCCCGGAACGACTTCCAGATTGTCCTCACGCACTCCGAGGGGATTGCGACGTCGTTCGCGCTCTCGGTCGACGCCGAGGGCGACTGGCAGAAGCCTCGGCGCGTGGGCGACTTCACCCACGGCGTCAACCTCCCCGTCGGCCTGAAGCGAAGCCTGTTCAAGCGCACGGTCTCGCACGAGATCGTGAGCCTGGACGACTACTACCTCGGCGGCTTCGACCTCGCCGACGAGACCGTCGAGCTCCGGCTCCGCCGCAAGCCCGACCAGAAGGACTCGCTCGTCTTCGAGCTGCGCCACACCGACAACGGCTTCTACGCCGAGGTCGTGCACCCCGACGACCCCGACGCCGCGTCGCTCGAGCCCGTGCTCGACTCGTCGGCGTCGCTGGAGCTCGAGCGCTTCGCCACGCTGCTGCGCTCGGCGTGCGGTCCGGTCGTCAAGCATCGCAGCCGGGTGCTCTCCGTCGCGCTGAACGGTCAGGACGTCTTCGAGCACGGCCTGGTCGGGCAGCTGCTCGCCACCCTCGTCAAGATCATCACGCCGACGGTCGCCGACGTCTCCCGCCGCAGCGGCAGCCCCGCCGAGCTCACGCTCAAGACGGAGGACGACGACGGCAAGCGCCAGGAGATCTACGTGAAGAAGGCGGAGCTCTTCGCCAAGCTCGCCGAGGTGCCGCCGAACGAGAAGCCCATCTTCGAGCCGCTGCGACTCGCGCTCGAGGCTCGCCCCGAGACGCCGCCCCCCCCGGGCGTGGCGCCCGCAGGGGCGCTGACCTAGAATCGGGGCGTGAGCCACTCCACGGTCGACCTGGGGGCCAGCCCGCCGCGCGTGACCTTCCCGCGCGAGTACAACGCCGCGGTGGACCTGCTCGATCGGCACGTGGAAGAGGGGCGCGGCGCGCGGATCGCGTACATCGACGACCGCGGCACGACGACGTACGCCGAGCTCGCCGAGCGCGCCAACCGCGCCGGCAACGCGCTGCGCAGCCTCGGCGTCGCGCCCGAGCAGCGCGTCTTGCTCGTGATGCTCGATACCATCGATTTCCCCGCAGTG
>DATIQP010000200.1:0-5897 GCA_035470765.1 Polyangiaceae bacterium
CGGCCACGAGATCGCCAACCACACGCTCGATCACCGCTACGACCTCACGCGCCTCGGCCGCGCGGCGATCGCGGAGCAGGTGCAGGGCGGCATCGACGCGATCACTCACGCGGTAGGCGAGCGGCCGGTGGGCTTCCGCGCGCCGGGCTACGTCATCACCGACGAGGTGTTCGAAGTCCTCGCCGAGAAGGGCTTCCTCTACGACTCGTCGGTGTTTCCGTGCCCGGCGTACTGGGCGACCAAGACGGCCGCGATCGGGCTGTACCGCGCCCGCGGGCGCGAGAGCCGCTCGCAGCTCGACACGCCGAACGTCCTGCGCGCGCCGATCCGGCCGTACCTCGTCGGGCGCCCGTACTACAAGCGCGGGACCGGGATGCTGGAGCTGCCCGTGCAGGTGACGCCGAAGCTCAGGCTCCCCTTCATCGGCACGTCGCTCACGCTCGCCGGGCCGACGGGCGCGCGCAAGCTCGCCGACATGTGCGTGGGCGAGCCGCTCGTCAACCTGGAGCTGCACGGGATCGACGTCCTCGACGAGCGCGACGGCCTCGACGAGCTGGTGGCCCACCAGCCGGACGTGCGCGTGGTCAAGGAGCGCAAGCTCGCCGCGCTGCGGGCCGTGGTCGCCGCGATGCGCGACGCGGGCTACGCCTTCACGACGCTCCGCGAGGCCGCCGCTAAATTCGTTTGAAACGAACCGCTCAGAGCGTCTCCGAGGTGGGCTTCTTGACGGCGCCGGCGTCGGGGCGCACCGCGGGGCGGTGCTTGTACGTGCCGGCGACGAAGCGCTTGAGCACGGGGGCGATGTTCTCCGCGTCGTTGTCGTCCCACTCGTCGGCGCTGATCGCGTCGATGAGCTTCATCTGATCGTCGTAGCGGAAGAACCAGGGCAGCCCCGGCTTGTCCATGCCGAGGCCCGCGAGCTCCGTCGGGAACTGATCGACGTCGACGCGGACCACGCGCACGTGGCGCAGCGAGTCCTGCACGTCGTAGTCGATGAAGCTCGCGAAGATCTCGTCGCACGCCGCGCACGTGCGGGCCGCCGTGATCACCAGGAGCTTGTCCCCGTCGCCCTTGGCCGCGGCGAGCTCCAGGACGAGCTGCGTGCGGAGGCTGCCGCCGCTCGACTTCAGATCCACGACGTGGACGCTGCCCGAGTACGGCATCGGCTTGAGCCCGACGGACGGCGTGGTCGCGGTCGCGGTCGGCGCGGTGTACGCGTAGGGCGGGGTGTAGGGAGGCGGCGTGTACGTC
This sequence comes from Polyangiaceae bacterium, assembly GCA_035470765.1. GTDB lineage: Bacteria > Myxococcota_A > Polyangia > Polyangiales > Polyangiaceae > DASXHD01. The sequence continues at coordinate 1,252 of DATIQP010000200.1, forward strand.
GGCGCGGTCGCCACCGCCGCCCCGATGACGGCGATGTAAAAGACGATGTACGCGATCGTCCCGAGCGTGCTGAGCACGCCGGTGACGATCCCCGTGATGGCGAGGCCCTCGCCGCCGATGGCCCCGCCCGAGCGGGCGATGTCGCGCTTGGAGAGGGCGCCGAGGATGATGGCCGGTATCCCCGCGAGCGCCCCGAAGCAGCAGACCAGGCTCAGGATGCCGAGCACGAGCGAGGCGATCGCCTTGCCGTCGTTCGTGACGGGCGGCCCGTAGAGCGGTTGCGGCGGCAGCTGCTGCGGCTGGTAGGGCGGCTGGTACGGCGGGTAGCCGGGAGGCGGCTGCGGCGGACCTCCTGGGGGCGGGGGATACGGACCCATGTGGCCTTGTTATACCTGCTTACGCGACCGGGGCCGCGATCATACCCTCAGCGCGCCCTGGGGATCGTATCCATGGCCACCCCCGACTGCTGGAAGAACTCGCGGGCGATCTGGTTCGAGCCGTAGGCGAGCTCCTCGGGCGTGCCGCGCGCGACGATCTGGCCGCGGATGAGCAGGATGGCCTGGTGGGCGACGCGGAAGCAGCTCGCGATGTCGTGGGAAATGACGAGGCTCGTCACGTTGAAGCGCTCGCGCGTCTCTTCGATCATGTCGTCGACGACGCGGCTCGTGAGCGGGTCGAGGCCGCTCGTCGGCTCGTCGTAGATGAGGATGGGAGGGTCGAGCATCAGCGCGCGCGCGAGGCCCACGCGCTTGCGCATGCCGCCGGAGAGCTCCGACGGGAACTTGTGGATCACGTCCGGATCGAGGCCGAGGATGCGCAGCTTGTCGACGACGCGCTGCTTGATCTCCTTCTTCGAGAGCTTGGTGTGCTCGACGAGCGGGAAGGCGACGTTCTCCAGCACCGTGATCGAGTCGAGGAGCGCCGCGTACTGGTAGACCATGCCGAACTTTCGGCGCACGCGGTTGAGCTCGCGCTCGGAGAGGCCGACGATGTCCTCGCCGTCGACGAGGATGCGGCCGCTCGTGGGCTTCTCCAGCGCGACGACCATGCGGATGAGCGTGGTCTTGCCCGCTCCGGAGCCGCCGATGATGACGGTGGTCTCGCCCCGGCGGCACTCCAGGCTGACGTCCTTGAGGACGAACTTGTCCCCGAACGACTTGCTCACGCCCTCGAGGGCCACGATCGGCTCGCCGATGCTCGCCGCCGACTGTTCCGCGGCTCCCGCCGCGCCGGTTTTCTTCATCTTTTCGCCAGCGCCGAAGTGTGTCACACCCTGGGGGACCGATCACGAGGAGAAAGCCGGATGACCCAGGAGCAGCTCGACGCGATTCTCAAAGAGTTTGGGGTCAAGCCCGACAAGGACGGCTTCCTCACGATGCCGGAGGGCGCGCTCTTGACCCTGCACGTCGCGCACGGCGGGGCCAGCCTCTCCGTCGCGAGGGTCGATGCGGTGCGCATCGAGGCGGGCCTCGTCTACGCGCGCACGCCGCGCCGCGAGGTGCACGCCTTCGCGCGCGAGGACGTCTACGCGGTGGCCTCCGAGGGCGGCGGCGGGACGCAGACGGCGCGCCGGCCCGGCTTCGGCTGATTCGAGCTGTGGAGTGAACGGCGAAGCGCTGCTCGCGCCTCTGGTCCGCGGCACCTCTGCGCTCGTCTTCTCCGACCTGGGCGTCTTCGGCGGGGCGCTGGGCGCGCTCGTGGGCGGCGCCTTGCGCGTCCGGCGCGCGCACGTCGAAGCGGCGATGGCCCGCGCCGGCGTCGCGCGCCCGGAGCTGGCCGCTGCCGGGATGTACCGCTCGCTCGGCACGAGCGCGCTCGAGCTCTTGTGGCTCGCGGGGCAGCGGCGCGATCTCGGTTCGCTCGCCCGGGTGGACGCCGCGGCGCGCGAGGCGCTGGCCCGGGCGCGCGCGCGCGGGCGAGGCATCGTCTTCGCGGCCTCGCACACCGGCAACTGGGACCTCGCCGCCTGCGCCATCGCCAGCGCAAGCCCCGAGCGGCTCATGATCGTGACCAAGCACCTGTCGATGGGCTGGCTCGACGCGTTCTGGCAGCGAACGCGCGCGCGCTACGGCGTCGAGCTGGTGGGCGCGCGCGGCGCGTTCGCGAGGGGCCGTGACCACGTGCGCGGCGGAGGCGCCGTCGCGATGATGATCGATCAGGTGCCCGCGCGCCGCGCGCACGCATGCCGGGTCGAGTTTCTCGGCCAGACCGCGTGGGCCGACAAGGCCCCCGCGACGGTCGCGGCCCGCACCGGAGCGACGCTCGTCGTCCCGTGCGCGCGCCGCGGCGAAGATGGCGTCCAGGAGCTCACCATCGTCGACGTCGTCGAGCCGCCGTCGGGCGCGGCGGGCGCGTGGATCGAAGAGACCACCGCGCGGGCGACGCGCGCGCTCGGGCGTTTCGTGCTCGAGAACCCCACCGAGTGGCTCTGGATGCACCGCCGGTGGGCCGCGCCGAAGGCGGCATGACCGGCGGCGCGCGGCCCGGCGGCTCGTCGTGGAGCGAGCGTCCGCACGTCGCCGCGTCCATCGTCGCCTGCGTCTTCGGCGCGCAGGCGCTGCTGCGCGCGCTCGGGCCCGTCACGGACCAGGACTCGTTCTGGATCGCCGCGGCGGGCCGCACGATGTGGGAGAGCGGCGCTGCTCCTCGCGAGAACCTGTTCTCGTTCACCGATCCGTCGCACCCGTGGGTCTTCCACGAGCTCGCCTTCGGGCTGATCTATGCCAAGGGCCTCGTCGCGTTCGGCCCCGTGTTTCTCGACCTGTTCGGCGTCGTGGCCGCGAGCGTGACCGTCCTCGTGATCGCGGGGCACGTCTCGCGCATCGCGGCCCGGCGCGCCACGCTCGCCGTCGTGATGCTCCCGGTGCTGCTGGAGCTGCCGGTCTTCCACCCGCGCCCGCCGTACGCGTCGTTCGGCTTCGTCGCGGCGATGACGGCGCTCGCGTTCGGTTCGCCGTCTCGGCGCTTCGACTGGCGCCACGCGATCGGGTGCGTGGCGCTCGAGTGGGCGTGGACGCAAGCGCACGGCAGCTTCCCGCTCGGCGTCTTGCTGCTCGTCCTGGGCGCCATCGAGCAGCGCGACCGGCGATGGCGCCTCGGCGCGGCCGGCGCCGCCGCGCTGGTCACCCTCTTGAACCCGTACGGGTGGCGGCTGCACGCGCTCGTGCTCCGCTACGCCGCGGGCGGGAGCGGCGTGGCCGACGTCATCCATCGTCACATCACCGAGTTCTTGCCCGTGTGGAGCGCGCCCACGGCGTTCGGCCCGTTCGATGGCATCGCCGTCGCCACCTGCGCTGCCGCTGCGGTGTGGGCCATCTCGAAGGGGGCCCGGCTGCGCGGCGCGATCGTCCTCGTGGCGAGCGGCCTGGCCATGGCTCCGGTGCGCCACGTCCACCTCGCGACGATCCTCGCCGCGATGCTCCTGGTGCCGGAGCTCGACGCCGCGGTCGGCGCGCTCGTGGCGCCCGGTGCCCAGGGCGCGGGTGCGCCGCGCCCGTGGCGCCGCGCGGCGTGGTGCGTCGTTCCGGGCGCCGCCCTCGCGCTGATCGTGGGCGCCGTCGCCGGCGGTCTTCGGGGCGAAGCCGCGATGCTCGGCCCCAACGTCGGCGGGCCCGCGCTCCCGGCGCTGCTCGAGCGCGTGCCCGACGGGGCGCACGTCTACGCGCCGTTCGGGGTCTCGCCCGCGGTGATTTGGTACGGCTTCCCGCGCGGCGTTCGTGTCATGTACGACTCGCGCAACGACTGCTACGAGCCCGATGTCGCCCTCGAGTCCCTGTCGCTCGACTACGACCCCGAGGCGAAGCGGGCGGCGGCAGCCACGATCGCGGCGCGGGGCGCTGACCACGCGCTCACGCGGAGGCACGACGAGGTCTTCGAGTCGCTGTCGAACTCGGGCGCGTGGCGGCTCGTCGAGGCGCGCGGCGAGCTGGCCCTGTTCGCGTCGGCGCGCAGATAGCACGCAGACTGGGCTTGCGAAATGGTGCTATGGGAGAGCCATGAGCGACGCATCCAAGCTCGTCATCGCGGGCCGCGCCTACGAGAGCCGGCTCATCGTGGGCACGGGAAAGTACAAGAGCACCGAAGAGACCGAGCGCGCCATCGACGCCTCGGGCGCCGAGATCGTCACGGTCGCCATCCGCCGCGTGGATCTCAACGACCGCTCCTCCGGCTCGCTCATGTCGCTGCTCACGAGGCGGAAGTCGCAGTGGACCATCCTGCCGAACACGGCGGGCTGTTTCACGGCCGACGAGGCCGTGCGGACGCTGCGCCTCGCGCGCGAGCTCGGCATCGCCGACCTCGTGAAGCTCGAGGTCATCGGTGACAAGGAGACGCTCTATCCGGACAACGAGCAGACGCTCGCGGCCGCCAAGCTCCTCGTGAAGGAGGGCTTCACGGTCCTGCCGTACTGCATCGACGATCCCATCGTCTGCCGCAAGCTCGAGGACCTCGGCTGCGCGGCGGTGATGCCGCTCGCGGCGCCGATCGGCAGCGGCCTCGGCATCCGCAACCCGCACAACCTCGAGATCATCCTCGAGCGCGCCAAGGTCCCCGTCATCGTCGACGCGGGCGTCGGCACGGCGAGCGACGCCGCGGTCGCCATGGAGCTCGGGTGCGACGGCGTCCTGATGAACACGGCCATCGCCCAC
>DATIQP010000201.1:0-42979 GCA_035470765.1 Polyangiaceae bacterium
TGAAATAGAGGAGCAACGGGTCGCTCGCGCGCGTGGCCACGCGGGCCACCCGCGCGGGCGCCGACAGCGCGTCGTCGTACGTCGTGAAGCCCGGCGCGCCGCCCACCGCCAGCCTGACGCGGAGGCGCTCGGGGGCGCGCACCTTCTCGGCCCCCTCGTAGTCGGTCACCATGTGCCGGACGTTGCCACGGGCGATGCGATCGTCGATGTCGGCCTCGGTGAGCTGCGCTGTGGCCGGGATGATGACGGCGCCGAGCTTGATGGCCGCGAGCATCGTCTCCCAGAGGGGCACCACGTTGGTCAGCATCAAGAGAACGCGATCGCCGCGCTCCACGCCCTGGTCGGCCAGGTAGCGGGCGAGCCGCGTGGAGCGCTCGGCGAGCCCCGCCCAGCTGGCGGTGCGCACTCCGTGCGCGTCGCTGACGAGGACGAGCGCGGGCGCCGGGTTGTCCCTGGCGACCACTTCGAACCAGTCCCAGGCCCAGTTGAACTCTTCGAGCTCGGGCCAGCGAAACTCGGCGCGCGCTCGCTCGAGATCGTCGCGATTCTCGAGCAGGATGTCGCGCGCCCGTCGAAAAATGTCGGTCGGCGTCATGCTCGAACGGTAGCGCACCGGCCGGCGCGCGGCTGCTAATAGTAGCCACAGCCATGAGCCTCCACGCCCGCTTCACGATCGACAGCGACATCACGCCGCACTTCACGGCCTGCTACCTGCGCGTGGCCGGCGACGAGTGCGCGTTCATCGAGGCGCACACCGCCCACGCCCTTCCCAGGCTGCTCGCGGCGCTCGCGGCGCAGCACAAGAAGCGCGAGGACGTCCGCTGGATCTTCGTCACGCACGCCCACCTCGATCACGCAGCGGGCGCGAGCGCGCTCCTGGCCGCGTGCCCGAACGCGACGCTGCTCGCACACCCGCGCACGGCGAGACACCTCATCGACCCGACGAAGCTCGTCGCCAGCGCGACGGCCGTCTACGGCGAGGAGCGCTTCCGCACGCTCTATGGCACGGTGGCGCCCATCCCGAAGGAGCGCGTGCGTGTACTCGGCGACGGCGAGAGCGTGGATCTCGGCGGGGCGCGGCTCACGGCGCTCCACACCGCGGGCCACGCCAACCACCACTTCGCGGTCGACGATCCTGCCATCGAGACGGTCTTCACCGGCGACACCTTCGGGCTCGTCTACCCCGCGCTCCAGAAATACGGGCGCTTCGCCATCCCCTCGACCAGCCCCACCGGCTTCGACGCGAGCGAGGCGCGAAAGAGCATCGACCGTGTGCTGTCGGTCGGCGAGCGGTTCGTGTGCCCGACGCACTTCGACGCCTGGGAGGACGCGCCCCTCATCGGCGCGCAGCTTCGCCGCTTCATCGACCGCGCCGATGGGTGGGTGGAGGACGCCGCGCGTGGCGACGAGCCGGTCGAAGCGCTCCAGGCGCGCTTCGCCCGCGCGTGGCGAGAGGCCATCGCCGAGGAGGCTCCGCGCTTCGGGCACGAGGAGTACGCGCTTCTGGCGCTCGACATCGAGCTCAACGCGCAGGGCCTCGCCTTCGCCGCCGGCGCGCGGCGACGCGAGTCCCACGAGTGAGGACGCCGTCCCGTCGTCCGCGGGCCGAAGAGAAGCCACCGGCCTTCAGCGGCTGTCCGAGTGGCGCTCCGGCAGCCCATTCTCGTCGAGGAACGCACTCACTCCGGCCTGCGCGGTTTCGAGCTCGCTCGCACTGCACCACGATTTCGCCGGCGCGCTCCTCCGGATGGAGGACGATGCTCCCCGCGCGAGCCTGCACGAGCAGCAAGGCGCCGAAGATCGTGGGCCCGAAGAAGATCACGTTGACGTTGGTGGCGTTCGCCGCCACCCACAGGAAGACGACGACGTTCACCACGATGACGGCGAGGCCGCCGAGCACCTTGAGACGGCGCGCGCGGTCGCTCCCCAGCGCGTGCGTGGGGCGGCGCAATTCGTGGGCACGGTACGGATTCACTCGGCTACGTACCATCGTACCGCGCATCCGAATCTCAGCGACCCGCGCGACGCGAGAAGCCGAATCGATACGGGTCTTCAGAACGAATACTTGTCCTGGCTGAGCCCATTGGGTGAGCCTCCCTGGCCTGGCGTAATCGTCGCCGTCGTGTGGGTCGGCTCGGTCCCCTGGTAGACGAGCCCGATCGAAGGTCCACCACCACCATTGCCGCTCACCCCCGCGGCCCCACCCGAGCCGCCCTTGCCGCCCGAACCCGTCCAGCCTGCGTGGGCCGTCCAGCCGCTGATCGTACCCATCGGAAACGCTGGCGACGTGTAACTAGGGGGCGATCCCCCGGTTCCCCCGGTTCCTCCGGGGCTCGGAGTGCTTGGGGTTCCCGCGGCGCCGCCTGCGCCGCCGCTGCTCGTCTCGACCGTCACGTGATCGAGAAGGAAGGGGCTCTGCAGGGCGACAATCGCGACGCTGGCGCCGCCGCCCTTTCCTGGTGTCCCGGCCAGACCCGGACAACCGCCCGCGCCACCGCCGGCCCCCGCTTCTCCCCAGCCATAGTCGCCCTGGAAGCTCTGTGGATTCACGTCCTGGTCCCTCGATGCGATGGAGAGGTCCTGCAGGCCATAAGCGCCAGCGCCACCACCACCCTGGCCGGGTTGGCCATCGCCGCCCGCCGTGCCGTCGCTCGGCGTGTAGCCGCTCGCCGTGAACGTGCCGACCGCACCGCCGGAGTTGCCGTTCGCGCCGGGGGCTCCGTCCAGACCCGGCACGCCGCCGTTGTATTGGCCGACGGAACCGCCCAGCGCGGTCTGCGCGGTCGCTGGGTTTGCATTGCCGCCGGTCGTCGGATGGCCCGACACTGCGCTCCAGTGATAGGTAATGCCGGAGGAATCCGCGATCGACTGGTACTCCCCGGCGGCGCCGCCGTTGCCGCCGTTTCCACCGTCGTGCCCGGTAGCGCCCGTGCACGTGTTCGTGCCGCCAGCGGCGCCGCCAATGTACGCGGTGATGTTGCAGAGAGTCGATGTGCACACGCCCTTGGTCCACGAATTGTGGCCGTTCTTCGTGCTGGTGGATTCGGTGAGCGTCGTGCCGTTGGTCCCCTTGGCCCCCGCGCCGCCCGTGCCGGCATGGATCACGGCGTTGGCGATCGTCAGTGCGGGCGAGGCAACCACGATAATGCCGATCGAGCTCTGCGAGCTGCCCGTGAAGCTGGGCGCGATGAGATCGACGGCCTCGACGCGCGTCGGATCCGTGATGTTCGTGGCGGTCGCGGCCGGGCTCGTCGTCGGCTGCACCTTGGCGTGAGAAGTACTCACGGTCCAACCTTTGGCGCAGTCGAAGTAACCAAAGATCGAGACTCCATCGGCGAGGGTGATGGTCTCGGCGTAGGTCTCGGCGCACGCGTAGACTCGCTTCTTGGCCGGTGTGGCCGCGGCGATGCCTGCTTGCAGGGAGGCGAATGGTTTCGCCTTCGTCCCGTCCCCGGCGGCGGTGCCCATCGACGAAGAAACGAAGATGCCCTCTACGTCGTTGATCACGCAGGTGTCCTCGGTGGGGAGCTTGGCGGGGTTGCAGCCGCCAGTCACCACACCACCGTCCCCGCCGTCGGCCACGCCTCCCCCATCCCCGCCGTCTCCGACGTCCCCACCGTTGGAGCTGCAAGCGGCGGCCAACAAGACCACGAGACCGAACCCGGCTCGACGCGCCATCGGCGCGCACACGGCGTTACGCATTGAAACCCTCCTCACCTGTTCGAGACGCGACCGAACTTAGCGCAACGCGCGGGCCGCCGCTGCCGGAATTCGCACGCGGGAAGGGACATCCCGGCCGCCCGCGACGTACCGTATCGGGGCCACATGGGGATTCAAATCGTCTTCGCGCTCTTGTGCTTCGCCTTGGGGTCATGGCTCGTGCCGCGGTGGCGCCGCATGCGCGCGCGCGGAAGCCGCCAGGGCGCCTACTGGTTCGTCACGCCGAACCTCTTTGGCAGCTTCGCGTTCGGTGTCGCGCTCCTCTGGGGTCCAGGCCACGTCGCGCTCGCCCGATACGCAGCATGGCGCGACGCACGATACCTGGCACAACTCCCGATTCGCTGCGACCGGACCGGCCTCGAAATCCGCAACGACAGCGGTGTCCCGCGCCACGTGACGCTCGACGACGTGGCGCTCCAGAGCATCTCGCCGATGCTCGGCGTCGAGCCGCAGTCGTGGTACGTCGCGGTCGAGCCGCGCGCCCGCGACATCGCGCCGGGAGAGTCCGCGCGCTTCGAGCTGACCCCGGTCACGAACGGCCCATGCGCAGGCGAAGAGCACGTCGCGTTCGTCATCGCCCCGAGCTTCGCGCCGCGCGCGACCTGCGATCGCGCACGGTTTCACATCACCAGCGGGAATGTCGGTAGCTCGCCGGAGCTCGACACGCGAGCCACGTGCGACTTTCGATGACGTACAGCCCCCCGTCTACAGGCGATCCCGGGAAGTGATTCTGGGGATCAGGGCATTTGCGCCGGCTTGGCATGCGAGGACGACCGCCGTTGCAGTGCTGCCCCGCAACCACCACGGTTGTCCGCACGCTTGGTGCGCGGAATTCCATTCGGGCACTGGCGACATGCGGGCCTTGTCGCCTCGAGCGTGGCCAGATCGCGGCACCCTGGCAGGTTTGCGACGACAACCTCCTACCCGTCGCCGGGCTCACGGACTCGCGCTACGGGGTCCTCCGCGGGCCGATGCGCGCCGGAGTCGGTTCAGTTCTCGGGGACGGGCACTCCGGTCTTCGCCGGGTCGAGCACGCTGCCGAGGTTGTTCACCAGAGCGTCGCGCGTCTGCAGCTGCCCGGTCGCCCCGCCGAGGAAGTTCCACTCGATGAACTTCACGACGCTCGAGTGCTCCATCGTCACGTGGGAGACGAAGTTCTTGCGAGCGAACGGGCCGATCGCCAAAAAGGGGACGCGCGTGCCGTACGGCTTCTGATCGACCGTGCTGTCCGGCGGCGGCGCGACGTGATCGAAGTAGCCGCCGCCCTCGTCGTAGGTGAAAAGGACGAGAGTCGATTCGCGGTAGCGCGAGGACTGCACGGCATCGATGATGCTCGTGACGTAGGTGACGCCGTCGCTCAGCTTGCTGAACTGCCCGGGGTGCTCGCTCTTGTAGCCGACGGACCGCACGAAGGAGACCGCCGGCAGCGTGCCCTTGTCGAGGTCACCGAGGAAGGCCGTGTCGTCCTTCATCGTCAGCGCGTTGTCCCGGGTCGAGGCGTAGTACTCGAAGGGCACGTCGCTCGGATCGAACGTGCACGGGTAGAAGTTGATCTTGGCGGGACAATCGTCCGGGTGCACCGCGCAGAAGCCCTGCGCGGTCGCGGTCGACTGATCGGCGTAGCCGCCGGCGTACATCGACCAAGGAACGCCCGCCTGGGTCAGCAGATCGCCGACGGTCTTGTCGGGATACTGGATCTGCGATCCTGCTCCGAGGGTACACGCGACGCCAGTGGCGCCCTGCGGCGCCTCGGTGTTGTCGCTGAAGACGAACGCCGCGCGCGCGAAGTACATGTCGTTCGACGAGCTCGCGCCGATCACCGGCTGGAAGTATCGGTCGGCGAGCGCGTTCTGCGAGGCGAGGTCCCAGTACGGCTTGATGACCGTCGCGTCGGACGTCATCACGTTGAGCGGGCTACCGCACGACGCCGTCGCGTAGCCGTCCATCTTTCCGCCGTTCATCTCCGTCGTCTCGCACGCCGTCGAGTGATCCGGATCGTGCGTGCCCATCGCGGTGTCATCGAGGTTGCCGAGCGGCGCGCCGCTCGGATCGGCCTGAGGAGCCGCTTCGCAACACGCCGGCCCGTCGTTGCACGTCGGGTTCGAGCCCGGAGCGGCGGTGCAGTAGCGGCCGAAGTGGTTGTCGAAGGTGTGGTTCTCCTGGATGAGGACCACGACGTGCTTGATGTTCGATTGCGGGCACGGCCCCGCGCATGAGTTGTCGGGGGGCGGCAGGGCGCTCGAGGAGCAACCTGCCAGTAGAACCCCGCCCAAGAGCCAAAAGAAACGCATGAGGCGATTCTGGGGGAAGAGGCCTTCGCTGTCGACTCTCCCGAGCCCGACGGCGCCGTCTCCGACGCGCCCATCGTCAAGGACTCGTCCATCCTCGACGGCGGCATCGGCATCGTGGACGCCGCGTGTGTCTTCGACGGTGGCGCCCTGGAGTCGTGCGGAAGCTCCACCTCGTGCTTCTCGGGGACGCACTACTGCAACGTGGGCGCGTGCACCTTCGTGCCCGACCCGTGTATGTGCGATCACTCCTGCAATTGTGTCGAGAAGTCGGCCGCGGATCCCTGCGCCGGCGGCGACGCCGGCACCCGGCAGTGCAGCGATCAAAACGGGTACGTCGTGGTTTGGTGCAGCCCCTGAACCGCGCGCGCAGGCCTTCCGAGGAGGGGTGTACCCGCGAGATCACTGGCAAGCGGGGTTGTCAGGGCTGATCACTCGACGTTCCGGTCGAGGATGCCGCGCGCGGGGATCTTTGGCCTTTTCGGTGGCCCCGTGTTTGCACCGTAAGCTCCGATGGCCATTTCGTTGACGCTGGATCCGCAAGATGGCGTCTGGACGCTCCAGCAGCGCACATCGCTGCTCGACGGCAGGAGTTTCCGGAAGTGGCGCGAACACCTGCTGGACGCGCTGAAGGAGATCGATCACCCCATCGATCTGCTCGTCGATCTCGAGGGCCTCAGCCTCCACCCCTCGGTCGTGCCGGCCTTCGCGTTCGTCCTCTGCCGCACCCCGTGGATCCGAGAAGCCCTCTATTACGGCGCGGATCGATCGATGATGGCGACGTTGAAGTTCGCGCACCCGTACGTGAGGCTCCATCCGGATCGTGCGAGCGCCTTGGCGAGGCTGGAGGATCTCCGCTGCGGTCGTCCCATGCTGCGCCGAAGCGGGACGGTCCTCGCCCCTTCCGCCGTGAACCAATTGCTCGCGGCGAACGTGAACGAGCGGAAGCGTCGCTAGTCCGTCCAGAGATCATCCAGGCGACGAGCTGCTGGGCGGGGCTCCTATCGCACGCAGGCATTGCGCGATCACATCCGAGCTCTCGATCGACACGACGGGCGAGTCGTCGAGGGCGCCGGTGCCGTCGCGTGCGTCGGTGTACGGCGCTCCGCCGCCCCCGGCAGGAGGGTCGTGATCTCGCAGCCGTCCTTCGTGACGACGATCGTGTGCTCGAACTGAGCCGAGCGCGAGCCGTCGACGGTCACGACGGTCCACCCGTCGCGGAGCACGCGCACCTCGGGGCCGCCGGCGTTGATCATCGGCTCGATCGTGAGCGCCATGCCGGCGCGGAGGCGCATGCCCGCGCCGCGTGCTCTGACGTGCGAAACGTGCGGCTCCGTGTGCATGCTCCGGCCGATTCCGTGCCCGCCGTACTCGCGCACCACGCTCACGCCCGCGCCGCACGCGACCTCCTCGATCGCCGCGCCGATGTCGCCGAGGCGCGCGCCGTCGCGTACGACCGCGATCCCTGCGTCGCGACACGCCCGTGCGATGTCCACGAGCCGCTGCGTCTGCGCCGACGCCTCGCCGACGACCCATGTCGCCGACGTGTCGCCGTGGAACCCGCCGAGGCACGTCGTGACGTCGACGTTGACGATGTCGCCGGACGCCAGCACCTCGTCACGTCGCGGGATGCCGTGACAGACGACTTCGTTCCGGCTGGTGCACACGGCGGCGGGAAAACCGTGGAACCCGAGCTGGCTCGGCGTGCCGCCGAGCGCCGCGGTGTGCTCGCGCACCCACGCGTCGATTTGCGCGGTGCTGACGCCGGGACGGATGCGCTCGGAGACGAACGCGAGCGTCGTCGCGGCCGCGGCACCCGCGCGGCGCAGGGCTTCGATCTCTCGCGGACCGTGAATCGCGACCATGCTGCATCGTGGGAGCGATCTGGGCCTCCGATCCAATACCATTTCGGTAAGATGGCCTCGTGAGCCTGCAGCAAGTCCGCTATTTCGTCGCCGTCGCGGAAGAGGGTCACGTCGGCCGCGCGGCCGAGCGTCTCCACGTGAGCCAGCCGCCGCTCAGCCGCCAGATTCGCGCCCTCGAAGACGAGCTCGGCGCCCCGCTCTTTCAGCGCACGCCGCGCGGCATGCGCCTTCTGCCTCGCGGCCGCGTCTTCCTCGAGCACGCGCGCCGCATCCTCGCGTGCGTCGAGGAGGCGATCAACGCGGCTCGCGCCACGTGAGCCAGAGCGGCGTCCCATCGTCGCCATCTAGGAGCACGGCTTCCGCGCGTGTGGTCCGCCCCAGCACGGGTCCTTGACCTGGCTCGGCGTTCTGCGATGGTGGGCGATCGGGTGGTGGTGGACTTGCGTACCAACTGGATACCGCCGTACGGATCCATGGCCATTCCCATGTCGAAGGCCGACGCCCAGGGCGCGGCGTTCGCGACCGCGCTCGGATGCACCGACGCGCCCACCGAGCTCGCGTGCCTGCGCAGCAAGTCGCCGAGCGAGCTCCTGCACGCGGTGCCGTGGAACTTCGGAGGGATGAGCGGAACGCAGGGCGCCGATTGGCTGCCGGTCGTCGACGGCTTCGTGCTGCCCGACGATCCGATGAAGCTCTTCGCTGCCGGCTCGTTCGCGAAGGTGCCGACGCTGCTCGGCGACAACGCCAACGAAGGTTCGATCTTCTTCGCGGTGAGCCCCACTCCCCCGACGGACGACACGAGCTACGTCGCGCTCGAGGAAGCCCAGAACCCGGGACATGGCGCCGCCGTCGCGGCTCAGTACCCGGCCGCGGCGTTCAACGGCTCGTACACGGCAGCCGCCGCCGAGGCGTTTGGCGACGGGGCGTTGGTCTGTCCGGCGCGCCGCATCGCCCGCGCGCTCGCCGCATCGGGCACGCCCACCTACCGCTACGACTTCACACACGCGGTCGCCTTCGTCGTGACGGGCATCGGCGCGTTCCACAGCTCGGAGCTGATGTTCGTCTTTGGCAATGCGCTCGGCGGTGTCTCGCTGCGCGACGACGAGCTTCCTCTGTCGAAGACGATCATGGACTACTGGGGAGCCATGGCCGCCAGCGCCGACCCGAACGGCTCCGGCCGTCTTGCGTGGCCGAAGTACGACACGGCGAACGAGACGCAGCTCGTGCTCGACCTCACGCAGTCGACAGAGTCTGCTTACAAGAAAGCTCAGTGTGACTTCTGGGATGGGCTTCAGTGAGCGCCGGCACCGACTGAGCTCGGAGGGCCGCGGTCGGGGCGCCCGAGGCCCGACGCTTGCATTCCCTCGTGGTGGAGGCTCGACATGGACCTTCACCAAGCCGTCGCCCAGTACCATGCCGCCGCCGATGAGTTCGCGCGGGGGCACGCTCTGCCGGTCAAAATGATCTTCTCCCATCACGACGACGTCACCCTCGCCAATCCGTTCGGCCCGGCCGTGCACGGATGGCAGGAGGTCTCCGCGGCGCTCGACTTCGCCTCGTCTCGCTTCCGGGACGGCGAGGTCACCAGCGTCGAGACGATCGCCGCGTACGAGACGCCCGACCTGGCGACCATCGTCGAGCTCGAGCGGTGGAAGGCGAAGGTCTCCGGACGAGACGACGTGATCCGCTTCGATCTGCGCGTCACGAGCACCTTCCGCCGCGAGGACGGCGACTGGAAGCTCGTCGCCCGTCACGCTGATCCGATCTCGAGCTTCGATCCGAACGGCCCCTTGCGCATGATCAGCTCCTCTTGAGGGCTCACACGCCCACCGACGAGATCACGCCGACGCGCGCCAGGAGCTCGGTCCAAGCATGACGCCAAGCGGTGCAGGCACATGCCATGCATTTCGAGCCAGGGTGAGCCGCTGCCGTCCTTGCGTACCCTTGGCTCTGCTCGTGCTGCTCGTCGGAGGCTGCGCGCCGCTGGCCGCGCGCGGCGGCCCCATCGATGCGCGCAGGCTCAACGACGGAGTCTTCACCGGCTCGGCCGGGCACATCGACAAGGCGACGGTGAGCCTCACGGTCCAGGACCATCGCGTCACCAGCGTGACGCTCGAGTCCTTCTTCGCCTCGCCGGTCGGCCAGAAGGCCCGCGACGTGATCCCGCAGCGAATCGTCGAGAGGCAGTCGACGAAGGTCGACGTCGTCTCCGGCGCGACCGAGGCGAGCCACGTCATCATGAACGCCGCAGACGAAGCGGTGAAGAAATCGTACGCCGCGAGCGAGATGACGCGGTGAGGGCGTGCCCTCACGGCCCGGCGAGGCCCGCGGGCGAGTAGTGCACCATGTCGCTCCTTCGGATGTCGCCCCTGTGCCGGCGCAGCCTCTCGACGGAGAAGGGCTCGCCGTGGGCGGGGAAGATGCGGCGTGCTCCGGCTCGAATCAGCTTGTCCCAGCTCCGGTAGTACTCCTCGATGTCCTCCAGGAGGATCACGCAGTACCTCGTGCCCGCGAGCGCGGGAAGGTTCGCGGCCGCATCGCCGACGAAGCAACTGCCGTCCTCGAGCAACACCGAGATCGAGTCGTTCGTGTGGCCCGATGTCTCGATGATCCGGCCACGCAGTCCGATGCCGATGTCCTCGAGGTTCGTCTCTCCTTCGATGAGAACGTCGGACTCTCGGCGCGTGTAGGGCGGGAACTCATGGGCGCGCCAGTGCCTGTCGAAGTCCGCCTTCGTCTTCCGCAACAGGGCGATCAGCCAGCTCGCCCGCCTGCTGACCCAGCCCGTCTCGTGAGCGCGGTCGTTGTGCCCTGCGGCCAGAAGCTCCGGCGCGCGATGCGACATGACGACGCGAACCGCCTCGTTGGCCCGCGTGATGGGGTTCAACAATCCGCAGTGATCGTCATGATGGTGGGTGAGGACGACGTGACTGATCTCGGACAAGCGGACGCCCGCTTGTTGCAGGCGCCTCGAGAACAGCGGCCAGTCGGACTCGTAGCCAGTGTCGATGAGGACGTACCCGTGGCCCGTCTGGACCAAGTAGCAACGCGTCACGCTGAGCTTCAAGGTCTCGATCCTCATGCGGACGCTCCTTTGCTCGACAAGAGAAGCATCCGGCGCGCCGAGTCGCGGCTCAGCGTGAGCGTGGTCGAGCCCGACGAGCAGCGTCGAGCCGCCCCGTCACTGGCCCGCGCTCAGCTCCGCTTCAGCCCAGGCCGGAACTGCTCGAGCTGCCTCAGCGCGTCGTTCTTCAGCGCGCCGGACGACAAAGTCGCGCCCGCCCCCGGCGCCGGGCCGCGCCCGCCTCGGTCCTGCGGACGCGCTCCGTCCTGCCTCGCGCTCGGGCGCGCGCCTTGGCCGCTCTTCATGGTCAGCGCGATCTGGTTCTTGGCGAGGTTGACCTCGAGCACGCGCACCGTGACGCGACCTCCGGGGCTGACGACGTCGCGCGGGTCCTTCACGAACCGATCGGCGAGCTGCGAGATGTGCACGAGGCCGTCCTGGTGCACGCCGATGTCGACGAACGCGCCGAAGTTGGTGACGTTGGTGACGATACCGGGACACACCATGCCGGGCGTCAGGTCCTTGAGCTCGTGGATGTCGTCGCGGAAGCTCCAGACGACGAACGACTCGCGCGGATCGCGACCCGGTCGCTCGAGCTCCTTGACGATGTCGTCGAAGGTGAACTGCCCCACCTCCGCGCGGAACTGGGCGTCTCGCTTCACGAACGTGGCCCCCTCGCCGACGAGGTCACCCACGTCCTTGCCCAGGCGCGCCGCCAGCTTCTCGAGCAGCGGGTAGCGCTCGGGGTGGATGCCGGTGTTGTCGAGCGGGTGCGCCGCCCCTGGGATGCGCAAGAACCCGGCCGCCTGCTCGAACACCTTGTCGGAGAGGCGCGAGACGGCGAGCAGATCGCGCTTCTCCTTGAAGACGCCCTTCTTCTGGCGGTGCTCGACGACGGCGCGCGCGAGCGACGAGCCGATGCCGGCCACCTCGGCGAGCAGGTAGGGCGACGCCGTGTTCACGTTGACGCCGACGGCATTGACGCAGCTCTGCACGACTGTCTCGAGGCTCTTCTTGAGCAGCCCCGGCGTCACGTCGTGCTGGTACTGACCGACCCCGATGCTCTTGGGGTCGACCTTCACGAGCTCCGCGAGCGGGTCCTGCAGGCGCCGCGCGATCGAGATGGCGCCGCGGATCGTGAGATCCAGGTCCGGGAACTCCTCGCGGGCGATGTCGCTGGCGCTGTACACGCTCGCTCCCGCCTCGCTCACCATGACGACGGGGATGCGTCCCTGCCCCAGCTCGCCGAGCGCCGTGCGGATGAACGCCTCCGCCTCGCGCCCCGCCGTGCCGTTCCCGACGGCCACCGACGACACGTTCGCGCTCTCGACGGCGAGCCGCAGCACCTGCTTGGCCTGCTCGCGCTCGCGGTCCGAGCCGAGGTAGATGACGTGGCTGCCCACGTACGCGCCCGACTCGCTGACGACGGCGAGCTTGCAGCCGGTGCGGATGCCGGGGTCGACGCCGAGGACGGACTTGGCCCCGTAGGGCGACGCGAGCAGCAGCTTGCGCAGGTTCTCCGCGAAGACGTGGATCGCCGCGGCGTCGGCCACGTCGCGCAGGGCCTTCTTCACCTCGTTCTCGATGCTCGACGCGACGTACACGCGCAGCGCCAGCCGCGCGGCGCGCTTCATGACGGAGGCCGCTGGCGAGGAGGGAAGCGGGCAGGCCGCACGCTCGAACGTCGCGAGCAGGGTGGCGTCGAACGCCTCGTCGCCCGGTGCGCCGCCGATCGTCATCACGAGCTCCTCCTCCATGAACCCGCGGCGCATGGCCAGGAAGCGGTGCGACGCCTCGGGCGCCAAGAGGGCAGAGACGCGTTCGTGGTAGGCGAAGTAGCGCTCGAACTTGCTGTTCGGCTTGGCCTTCTCGCCCTTGGTTGTGCGCACGAAGCCCTCGTCGAACATGGCCCGCCGCACGTGCTCGCGCAGGTCGGCGTCCTCGGCGAGCCGCTCGATGACGATGTCGCGCGCGCCCTCGATGGCCTGCTCGGGCGTCGCGACGTTCTTGTCCGGCGCGACGAACGCCGCGGCCTTCTCGGCGAGGGGGACCTCGCCTCCGCCCTCCTCGTGCGAGACGCGCCACATCCAGTCCGCGAGCGGCTCGAGGCCGGCCTCGCGCGCGACCATGGCCTTGGTCTTCCGCTTCAGCTTGTACGGCAGGTAGAGATCCTCGAGGCGATCGAGGTCGTAGGTGGCGAGGATCTTCTCCTTCAGCTCGGGCGTGAGCTTGCCCTGCTGGTCGATCTCCTCGCAGATGAACTTCTTGCGGTGCTCGATGGCGTCCCACGCCTGCTTGGCGTCGAGCACGTTCTGAATGGCCACCTCGTCGAGGTTGCCGGTCTGCTCCTTGCGGTAGCGAGCGATGAACGGCAGCGTGGCGCCGCCCTCGGAGAGCGCGAGGACCGCCTTGGCGGACGCCACGGGGATCGCCCCGTGCCGCGAGGAGAACCAGTCGTCGAAGGAGAGCATCGAGGCGCTCCTAGTAGCCGAGCGCGCGTGCAGGCGCGAGGACGAATTCGTCTACCTGATGCTCACGCAGAGTTCGACCAGGCCCCGCTCACGCATGTCGATGATCTCGTCCCGTGTGGACACCTAGTCGCCCGCTGCGCCCATGGCGCCATCGGCTCCAAGCTGAGCGCCGGTCACTTCGGGGTCATCATCACGGCGCCGCCGCTCGTCCAGTAGACGTTCGCGGCGTCGATGGCGATCCTCTCGGGGTCCGTCTGCCCGATGGCCAGAACGACGGGCGTGCCGCCGGTCAGCGGGACTTTCATCACCAAGCCGCCGTAGTAGTCGACCCAATAGGCGGCGCTGGAGTCGACGGCGATGTCGTTCGGCCCGTCCTGACCCGACGCGAGTGTGGTCGTCCCTCCGCCGGAGAGGGTCATCTCGACGACGACGCCCAAATCCGTCCAGTACAGGTTCGTCGAGTCCACCGCGAGCTGGAAGGGTGAGGACGCATATCCCAGGCTCGTCGATGCGCCGCCACTCAGGGCAACCTTGGAAATGGCGCCCACCGTCGACCAGTAGACGTTCGTTGCATCGACCGCGATCCCGTACACCGGCTGCTGCGAGGTCGCCAAGGTGACGGGCGTGCCGCCGCCGATCGACACCTTCAGCACGCTCTTGTCACTCGTCCAGTAGACGCTCGCTCCGTCGACCGCGATGTCTCCCGGGAGCTGTGGATTCGAGGCGAGCACCACGGGTGTGCCCCCCGCGAGCGCGACCTTCGTGACGCCGCCGGCGTTGCCCGTGTTCAGCCAGTATGCGCTCGTCGAATCGACGGCGATACTCGCGGGAGAAGGCTGCCCTGCGGCGATTGTCTCCGGAGTGCCGCCACCGACCGCGATTCTCCTGACGAGGCCGTCGACGTAGTCGGTCCAGTAGACGTACGCGCCGTCGGCCGCGAGGCCCGACGCGTTCTCGCCCGCGGCGAGCACGACGGGCGTCGCCAAGCATTGACACGACCATCCTCCGGACACGCACGTGCAAGCCGCCGACGAGCTGGCGTCGCAGCCGTGGTCGCTGGCGCAGGTGTCGGTCCCGGTGCACGACTGCCCGTCCACGACGAGCTGCGGGCTCGGGCATCCGGGCGGCGGACCGGCCTCCACGCAGCTCTGCTCCTGGCAACGGAAGGCAGTGCCATCGCAGGTGCACGTGTCGCATTCGGTGCCGGGCCGGCGGCAAACGAGCCCCGCTTGGCTGCAGGCAGCGCCGGGCGCCACCCCGCCCTGAAGGGCGAAGTGCGTCCCGTCGCATGCGAGCGCGGGGCCTGGGCATTGGCCGCCGGCGCTGGGCGAACAAACGAGCCCGGCTTGCGTGCACGGATCTCCAAGCGCGGCGACCTGCGGACCGAACTGCGTCCCGTCGCACACGAGCGACTTGCACGCCGTCCCATCCGGCCCCGGACACGTCAACCCAACTTGGCTTTCGCGACAGGGATCGCCTTCGTGCACGCCCGAACAGTCGCCGGCAGTGCAGCGTGTGCTGAGGACAACGAGCCCGAGCGCGCTCGACACGACCAGAAGGAAGGGCCGTTTCCTCACGATCTCAGGCTAGCACCCGCTGGCCGACCGTCGCGATCTCGACTGCGCACACCCCGCGTTCCGCGGCACGGTGGCCAGGTCGATTTCTACGTCGACCAGACGAAGTACGAGACCGTCACGTCGGCGAGCGTTCCCTCGAGCGCGACGTGGGAGCTCGACAAGCCGTTCTTCATCCTGTTGAACCTCGCCGTCGGCAGCAAGGACTCGTGGCCGGGGGCGCCCGACACGAGCACGATCTTCCCGGCCGAGCTGCTCGTCGACTACGTGCGCGTGTACACGCCGCAGTGAGCCATCACATCCGCGCCGCGGAGGCTTCGGCGGGAACGGATGGGTCACGGTGCGCAGCCCATGCGTGCCGAATGATCCTCGGTGGCGTCCCGCCGTCGGCGACCCCAACTTGGTTCTATAGACCTGTTTCGCAGAGGTGATCCGATGGAGACGGTGAACATCGAGGGCATCGGTTTTCGGGTCTCGCGCATCGGCCTCGGCACGTGGGCCATCGGCGGCTGGATGTGGGGCGGCAGCTCGGACCAGGAGTCGATGGCCACGATCGACGTGGCGCTCGACCGCGGCATCAACCTCATCGACACCGCCCCCGCCTACGGACAAGGTCACTCGGAAGAGCTCATCGGCCGCGCCCTCGAGCGCAACGGGCGCCGTGACGAGGCCATCCTCGCCACGAAGGTCGGGCTCGACTGGGACGCGGCGGGCACTCCGCGCCGGAGCTCGACGAGGGCCGCGATCCTGCGCGGCGCAGAAGAATCGCTGAGGCGCCTGCGCACCGATCGCATCGATCTCTTGCAGATCCACTGGCCCGATCCGCGCGTGCCGATCGAGGAGACGGCGCGAGCCATGTCCGACCTGCTCCGCGACGGCAAGATCCGCGCGATCGGCGTCAGCAACTTCACCGCCGCGCTGATGGATGCGTTCCGCGAGGTGGCGCCGCTCCACGCGGTGCAGCCGCCGTACAACCTGTTCGAGCGCGAGGCGGAGCGATTCGTGCTCCCGTACGCCGGCCGGTACGGCATCCCCACCCTCACGTACGGCGTGCTCTGCCGCGGCCTGCTCAGCGGGCGCATGCGCGCGGACACGACGTTCGCGAAGGGCGACCTGCGCACGTTCGATCCGAAGTTCCGCCCGCCGCGCTACGCGCAGTACCTCCGCGCCGTCGAGGGCCTGCGGGCCTGGGCGAGCGCGCGCGGCAAGAGCGTCCTGCAGCTCGCGGTGCGATGGGTGCTCGACCAACCGAACGTCGGCGTCGCGCTCTGGGGCGCGCGCCGCCCGAACCAGCTCGACGACGTCGGCGGCGTGATGGGCTGGCACCTCACGCGCCAGGACTGCCTCGAGATCGAGCGCATCGTGGACGACGCGGTGCGCGAGCCGGTCGGGCCCGAGTTCATGGCGCCGCAGGCGTGAATCAAGCCCTCGTCACCTCGACGTGTCCACGAGGAATGAGGACAAGGACGAGAGCTTGGCGGCCCAAGAAGCTGGCGCACCTCCGCGCCCGAGAGCACCCAGATCGTGCGCGCGTCTTGTTCGATGCCGACGCCTCGGCGCAGCGGTCCCCGAGCGGCCTGCACGTGACCGATGCCGTCCCGGCAGGCGTCGCAGCGGAGCAGGCGTGGCGTTGATTGCCCCTCTCACGAGATCGATCGTCGCGCTGGACGAGGCCCAGCGCAAGCTCGGAGGCGGCGAGGACGGACGAGCGCCTCGGCGTGACCGAGTCGGTCAGGCGACGGCGAGGTCCTGGCCCGTCACGCCACGCGATTACCGCCACCAAGCGCCGCCTGGGGGCGCGGCTGGCGGTACAGGGCATCGAGCGCTTCGCCGAAGCGCGCGATGGCTTCACGACGTTTGAGCTTCATGGTCGGAGTGAGGAGGCCGCTCTCGATGGTGAAGTCCTCGGTGATGAGGCCGAACGCCTGTGGCCTCTCGTAGCCGCGGAAGGACTCGGCGAACCGGGCGAGGTCGCCCTCCACGAGCTTCTTCACGTTCGGGTCGGTGGTCAGGTCTCGCGCGAGCGTCAGCCCCCTTTGCTTCGCCCACGCGCGCACCGCATCGACGTTGAGCACGACGAGCGCGACGTTGTACGGTCGGTTGTCCCCGTAGAGCATGACATTGAGGATGTACGGAGAGAGCTTGAGCGCCTCCTCGAGCGGGGAGGGCATGACGTACTCTCCGTTCTCGAGCTTGTACTGCTCCTTGATGCGGCCGGTGATGTAGAGGAATCCGTTTTCGTCGAGATACCCGATGTCCCCGGTGCGGAGCCCTCCATCGGCGGTCAGCGCCTTCGCGGTCTCCTCCGTTCGCCCGAAGTATCCGCGCATGACGTTCGGGCCGTAGACGACGATCTCCCCGCGATTCGGCCAATCGCCGACCGACTCGTCGATGACGACTCTGACGCCCGGGATTGCCCTCCCGACGCTCCCGAACTTTCGGCCGCCAGGGTCGGGGAGGTTCCCGGTGACGAGCGGCGACGCTTCGGTGAGCCCGTACGCCTCGTAGACCTCGATGCCCATCGCGTCGATCGCCTCCGCCACGTCGACAGAGAGCGTCGCGCTCGCGCTGATCGCGTACTTCAGCCGTCCGCCGAACCGCTCGCGGACCTTGGAGAAGATCAAGCGATCGGCGAGCCTGAGCGCAAGCCTGTCCATCGCGCTGGTGGGCTCGTTCCGGAGGCGCCGTGCAGCGGTGCGGACCGCGCGGCGGAACAGGCTCTGGACGACCTTCGGACGCTCGGCGACTTGCTTGGTGACGCTCGCGTAGAGCCGGTTCCAGATCCTCGGCACCGCGACGAGGATGGTGGGGCGCACCTCGGCGAGCTCCTCGACCAGGTTCTTCACGTCGGTGCAGAGCGCGGCGGACGCTCCCGCGGCGAGCACGACGTTGAGCTCGGTCTGGCCGTAGGCATGGGCCCACGGCAAGAAGGAGAGCATGCGGTCGTCGGGGGTGAACGGGAAGATCGCGATCGTCGTGGCGATGTTCGACGTGACGTTTGCGTGCGAGAGCATCACGCCCTTCGGCAAGCCGGTCGTGCCCGAGGTGTAGATCAAGGTGGCGAGCGCATCGGGCTCCGGCGAGATCGCAGGAACGGGGTTCGCCCGTCCGCGCTCGAGGACGCCCTCGAACGTGCTGGTGCCGTCCTTCGGAGCGTCGATCGCGACGAGGTGCGTGAGGGAGGGCAGCCGCGGGCGCATCTCTTCGAGGGCGGCAACGACGTGCGGGGTCGATCCGATGACGACCTTGGCGCCGCAATCCCCGAGGATGTGCTCCCACTCCTTCGACCTCTGCTGCTCGTACATCGCGACGAAGGCCGCGCCGAGCCCGTAGGTGGCGTAGGCGGCCACGGCCCACTCGATGCGGTTCGCCGCGACAATGGCGACTCGGTCGCCGGCGCGCACGCCGAGCCCGGCAAGGCCGGCGCGGAGCGCGTCGACGGCGGCCGACACCTCGCCGTACGTCGTCCAGGTCCTTCCGGTCGCCGTCTTCGTACCGAAGAGCGGACGGTCGCGGTAACGCTGGAAGCTTCCCTCTGCGAGCTCGACGAGATTCCTCGGTACCGTGCTCATCGTGACCTCCTGTTCCTGCACGCCCAGCTCGAGCAGCTCGACGCAATCCTGGCAGACGAGCGCAAGATGCTCGCGCTCGATCTCGCCGGCTGCGAGTGCAGTGTCATGACCGGGGGCTCCGCGCGAACAGAATGCAACCGGGAAGCCACGCGGCCGTGGTCGAGCTGCTCGCCCGAAGGCGGCGCGGACGAGTCTCTCAGCGCCCGCCAGCCCCAGGCCTCGAGCGCCCGCTGCCGCCGCTCGTCGGCGAAGGCCACTGCGAGTCGAGGTGAGTCGGCATGATCTTTTCGCCCCAGAGCGTGCTCTCGCACGACGGATCTTCGCGATCGACGGCCGCGAATGGAGAGGAGGTCGGAGACGGAGACGGAGAGGGAGACGGAGACGGAGCTGGAGGCGGAGACGGAGTCAGAGTCGCCGCTTCACGCGCGGCACGTCCGCGCCCCGGTTATCCCCCTCCCCCGTTCGAGCGAAGCGAGAACGTGGGGGAGGCGCTCGCGCGCAGGCGGCGCGCGGAAGCGCTGCGAGCGTGCCTCACGTCACGCGGTGCAGCGCGAGCACGCCGCCGAGCACGAGCGGGTGGGGGCCACCCCCTTCCCCCTCCTACTCCGCCGCCGCCGCGAGATCCTGCTGCGCCTTGCCCGCGCTCTTCTTCGCGCGCCGCTCCTCGCGCAGCATCGTGAAGTCCTCCTTCACGCGGCTCGCGATCACCGGCGCCTGCTCCTTGGCGGTCTTGAACAGCTCCACCACCACGTGCGGCGCGTTCTTCGCCGCCTCCGCGGTCTTCTTCGCCGTGCCCAGCACGCGCGCGCGCAGCCGCTCGGCGCGCGAGAGCTTGATCAGCGGCGCCACCTCGGCGACGAGATCCGCGCCCGTCCCCGAGTAGGCGTGCGGCGCCTTGTGCAGCGCGCTCGCGTAGCGCGGGTTGCTCTTCAAGAACTCCGCGACCTGCTCCTTCGTCACGCCCTGCTCCGTGTACGCGCGCTCGAGCTCCGCGATCGCGGCCTGCTTGGCCTTGAACAGGTACATCTGCACGCGCGAGTAGAAGTTCACCCGCCCGTCGCCGCTCGTCTCCACCGGGCAGAAGATCGTCCCCGGGAACTTCTCGACGATGGCGCTCTGCACGCCGTCCGAGACGCTCGCGCTCGGCATGCACCCGAACGGCTTCACGCTCAGCGTCATGTGGCACTTGCTCTCGACCACGTTGATGATCAGCTTGCCGACCTCCATGTGGCCTTCGCCGCCGCGGAGGTTGTTGTTGTAGTACTCGTGCGAGATCTTCGCGATCTTGTTCATGTCGGGCAGGTGGTAGCCGTACAGGCCCGCCGCGTGCGCGAAGGTCTGGAAGATCGTCCGCACCGCGACCTCGCCCGCGCTCACCGCGGCGATGCGCTTGGCCACGCCCCAGGGGCCGAGGCCGTCGAGGCCGCTCGTGGCCTTGTCCTCGCCGCGGAGCTTCTCGCGGTCGAGCGTGTCGTGCTTGGCCTCCCAGATGTTGTAGAGCAGCCACGCCGTCACGAGCTGGATGTCGTTCTCGGCGCCCTCCCCTTCCAGGAACTTCTGGAGCTGGTAGTTGCCGTCGCCCTCGGTCGTCATCGCCCAGAACTCGCCGATGATGCCGACCTTCGGCTTCGCGATCGTGCGGTCGACCTTCACCTCGGCGAGGTACTTCTTCGAGCGGAGCAGCGCCCAGAGCACGCTCTTCTGCGCCGCGAGCGCGTCGTAGCAGTTCTGCTTCACCTGCTCGAGCGCGCGGTTCGTCGCGCCCGGCTCGACCTCGTAGGGGCGGATGCGGTAGCCGATGGCGTTGAGCACGTCGCCGGCGATGATGCCCTTGACGATGCCCGCGAAGAACGCCGGGTTCATCTCGAGGCCGCTCTCCTCGCCCGTCGCCTGCTTCAGGCCGCCCGTCTGCTGGAAGAGCATGACGCGGAAGCCGTCGAAGCCCGCGTCGCGCAGCGCCTTGCGGTACTCGGTGACGTACATGCCGAAGCGGCACGGCCCGCACGCGCCGGCCGTCAAGAAGACGTACCTCTTGACGATCTCCTCGCTCGACAGTCCCTGGTCGTCGCGCAGGTGGATCAGCGTCTTGACCAGGTTACCGACGGTGAAATACGTCGGGTTGCACTGGGCGCGGTTGCCGTACTCCTTGCCCGTCTGGAAGGCCTCTGTGTCCGGGCTGTCCATGTGCTGCACGTTGTAGCCGAGGCCCTTGAGCGCGGCCTCGACGAGCGTGTCCTGGATCATCGTCAGGCCGCCGATGAGCAGCGTGATGTTCGGCTTCTCGCTCTTCTTGAAATCGAGGCCGACCATCTTGTCGGTCCAGTGCTCGATCTTGTCGTCGATGCCGAGGCGCTTCCTCTCTTCTTCCTCGAAGCGCGCGAGCTCGGCCTCGATGTCGAGGTCCGCGGTCTTCTGGATCAGCGGAAGGCTCTTCTTGCTCACCCCACCACCATTCGTTTGCGTCGTCATGGCTCACTCACCTTCCTGTTCGATCGAGGGCCACCCCGGGCTGAAGCCCGGGGCAGGCAAAAACACCGTGATGGGATCGCACTTCAAGCCCGCCTTCGGCGGGCTCCCGCTCGAGCCGAGCCGCGAGAAGCTCCGTGCGAGTCCGCCGAAGGCGGACTTTGGATGGCTTCGTACGATGAGGTCTTCGCCTGCCCCGGGCTTCAGCCCGGGGTGGCCCAACTCACCGATCATTCGGCCTCCTGCGCGAGCTCTTCTCGCAGCGAAGTCAGCTGAACGCGCACGATGCTTCCGTCGTGGCTCTTCTTGCCGAGCTGCATGAGGCCGATGTCCCGCGGCCCCGAGTCCGGGGGCGGAGGCGGCGCCTCGTAGGCCGCCACCTTCTCGCGCAGCGCCTCGATCTGCGCCACCATCGCCATGTCGGTCATGCGGCGCGCGGAGAGCTGCGCGGCCCTGAGCTCGAGCAGCTCCAGCCGTTTGTTGTCGATGGCGTGCTCGAGGTCGCGCTTGCGCTGCGAGAGATCGCTGAGGCGCTCCTCGTGCAGTTTGAGCGCGTGGACGTAGGTCTTGACGCGGATCTTGATCGAGCCGCTGGGCTTGTTGGCGTCGATGTCGTGCAGCGCCGCGTACGGCGTCTTGCTCGCCTCGACGATGGAGTCGATCATGCCGTACGTCGGCGCGTCGTGGCCGCACTTGAAGCTCGACAGATCGAGCAGCACCACGTTCGGGTGGTGGGCGGCGAAGGTCGTCGCCCAGACCTTCTGCGCGCTGTTGGCCGAGTAGTTCTCCGGCCAGACGTGGTTGAGCTCGAGCGGCGACTTGATGACGCCCTTGTCGAGATCGTCCTTGTAGTAGCGATCGAGGTACTCGCGGTCCTTCGGGATCGAGCGGATGCTCAGGATCGGATAGCCGAGGACCTGGAACTCCTCCGGGATGCCGTGGTTCAGGCCCGGATCGGAGTGGTAGGGGCGGCCGATCATCAGGATGGCGACGCGGTCCTCGGCCTCCACGGTCTCGAGGATGGCGCGGCCCTTTTCCTCCACGTCGCGGTCGAAGGCCTCGAGCGCCTTCACGGCCTCGCGGCACGCGTGGTCGTTCTCGTCCTCGGTGATGCCGAGGCGCGGGCCCCACGTCTCGAACATGCGCCGCGCCGTCAGCGTGGGCTCCGAGAACGAGAGCGCCGGGTCGACGTACTCGATGCCCCGCGCGGCGAAGAAGTCGACCTCCTTGGTGAACGCGGCCTTCATCACGTCCGGGGCGCCGGCGACGATCGGGCACGAGGTGTTGTCCATCGTGTCGGCGACGAAGTTCGGCACGTGCGTGAGGATGGGGAAGAAGACGTACTTGAGCGGCCTCTTCTCGGTGTGCTGCGCGAAGAGCAGGTTGTGGACGTGGGCCTGCGCCACCTTGCTCGGGAAGCACGGGTCGATCGAGCCGTACTTGCCGCCCGCGAGCCACATCTCCTCGGTCGTCTCGTCGCTGAAGACGACGTTCTGCTTCTGCAGGCCGATGGCCTCGAAGTACGTCCGGAAGAAGGGGCCGGTCGAGTAGAGGTTGAGCACGCGCGGGATGCCGACGCGCACGCTGCGCCGCTTCTCCCACGCCTCCTTGCTCGAGCGTCGGAACGGCCGCGTGACCTTCACTCGGCGGACGCCGAGAATGCCCTTGCGCACCTCGACGTCGTCGATCGGCGCGCCGTCCTCGGGCATCGGAATGAACTTGTAGAAGTGCGCGAACGCCTTGTTGGCCTCGTACGAGACCATGTTCGGGTACTGCTGCGCGATCTTCTTGCGGTCGGCGACGAGCTCCAGCATCGCCTCCTTCGATTCGACCGTGCCCTTCTCGCAGGAGAAGCCGGCGATGTAGCGCGACGTCGAGCCGTTCGGCCGCTTGGTGTCGATGAAGGTGCGCTTGCACTCGTTCGGGCAGAAGTGGCAGACGGTCTCCTCGTCGTTCTTCGTCGTGTACTCGAGGTCGATCGCCGCCTGCAGGCCGATGAAGCTCGACTTGCCCTTGCGCTTGACGACGCGCAGCGTCTCCATCGCGGCGCCGATCGCGCCGGCCTCGCCCGTGTGCGGGTGGACGAAGACCTCGGCGTTGGGGACGCGCTCCTTGATGTAGTCGACCTGCGCCTTGACCGCGGCGAGGTTGTACTGCGTGCCGCCCTGGAGGACGAACTTGCGCCCGAGCGAGGCCATGCGCGGGATCTGGACGACGTACTGCCAGACGTTCTTCGGCAGCACCTGCGCCAGGCCCGCGAGCATCTCCTCCTTGCTGAAGCCTTCCTTCTGGAAGTTGACGCGATCGGTGTCGAGGAAGACCGCGCAGCCGTAGGAGAACTTCGGCGCGAGCTCCGCCTTGAACGCGACCTCCGCGAAGTCCTGCACCTTCACGCCGAACTGGTCGGCGGTCGCCTGCAGCAGCGTGCCGTTGCCCGCCGAGCACGAGTTCGAGAGGCGGAAGTTCTGGATGTCGCCGTTCTTCATGAACAGGACCTTGATGTCCTGTCCGCCGATGTCGCAGATGACGTCGACGTCGCCGAAGAAGTGCACGGCGCTCATCATGTGCGCAACCGTCTCGACGATGTTCACGTCGCTCTTGACGCACTCCTCGAGGACGTCGGCGGCGTAGCCCGTCGCGCCGAAGCCCTTGATCTCGAGCGTGGCGCCCTGATCGGCGACGTACTTCTGAAGCTGCGCCAGCAGCTCCTTGCTGTCCTGGATCGGGTTGCCCTTCGAGAGCTGGTAGCCCTTCGCCAGGATCTTGCCCGACGCGTAGTCGACCAGGACCGCCTTGCTCGAGGTCGACCCGCCGTCGAGGCCGACCACGGCCTGCACGACCTGGCCCGGCTCGAACTTCGCGGGCTCGAACTTGGGGATCGCGTAGAGCTCGCGGAACTCGGTGAGCTCCTCCGGGGTGCGCGACAGCGGCGGGCCCGCGGTCTCGCCGAGGCGCGCCTTGCGACCCGTCGTGACGTACTCGCGCAGGCCGTCGAGCGGCTTCAACCAGCCGACGCTCGCGTCCTCGTGCAGGCCGTACATCACGGCGCCGAACGCGGCGTACAGGTGGCTGTTCTCGGGGACGAAGACGAGCTCTTCGATCGGCACGTCCTTCGGGTAGTCGTAGCCGCGCTCCCTCCACGTCTGCGGGATGCGCAGGCGCCAGCACTGCTGCAGGAACTTCAGGTACGTGTTCGGCCCGCCGAGCAGCAGCACCTTGTGCTTGAGCGTGTTGCCGCGCGTCAGCACGCTGAGGTTCTGCATGACGATGGCGTCGGCGAGCGAGCAGAGGACCTCGCTGGCGGGGATGCCGCTCTTGATCAGGTTGACGATGTCGGTCTCGGCGAAGACGCCGCACTTGGCCGCCACGTGGTGGAGCTTGGTCGGGTCGAAGTCGAGCGACAGGACCATCTCGGGCGGCGCGTTGACCTTGACGAAGCACTTGTCGATGGTGGCGCCGGTCCCCGAGGCGCACTTGTCGTTCATCGAGGCGATGGCGGTCTTCCCGACGCTCCCTCCCTCTTCCTGCTCGTGCTCGTGCCCATCCTCGTGCTCGTGCTCGGAAGGGCTGCTCGCGGAGAGGACCTTGGGCTTCTTCTTGCCGGACTCCTTGAAGATGATGATCTTGGCGTCCTGGCCGCCGAGCTCGATGACGCTGCCGACGTCGGGGTGGAGGTTCTCGACGGCGAGGGTGACGGCGTTGACCTCCTGCACGAACTTGCCGCCCGTGGGCTCGCAGAGCGGCGCGGCGCCCGAGCCGGTGATGAACATCCGGAACTGGTCGAGCGGGACGTCGGGCAGCGCGGCGTGGATGGCCTCGAGCAGCTCGATCACCTTCTCGGGCTGCTTGGTGTGGTGGCGCTGGTAGTCGCTCCAGAGGATCTGGCGGGTCTCCGGGTCGACGACCACGGCCTTCACCGTGGTAGACCCGACGTCCATTCCGATCGCCAGCGGCCGTACCGTCCCCATCTTTTGCCTCGCTTTTCCCTGGGTTCCAGGATGGTTCGAAGGCCAACTGCTCAGCCAGTAGCCAACTGACTGACGTGTCAGTCGAGGCAAGGCTAGAGGCGGATGAGCCAGGGGGCAACGGTAAAAAAGCTGGTAGAGTGCAGCCCTCCCCGTGAGCACCAAAGGCCCCGAAACCGGCGAACGAAAACGGGCCGCCGGCGGCGTCGACAAGGCGACGCGGCGCCAGCAGATCCTCCAGTCCGCCCGGGACGTCTTCGCCAAGCACGGCTACCACGCGGCCAAGGTCGAGGACATCGTCCACGCGGCCGGCGTGGCGCGCGGCACCTTCTACCTCTACTTCGAGGACAAGCGGGCCATCTTCGAGGAGATCGTCGACAGGCTGCTCGTCCGCTTCGGCATGGCGATCCAGCGCGTCGACCCGACGGGCGACGTCACCGAGGAGGTGAAGGCGAACATGCGCCGCATCATTCACCTCCTCATCGAGGAGCGCCTGACGACGAAGATGCTGCTGAGCGACGCGAACGGCGTCGACCCGGCGTTCGATCGCAAGATCCACTCGTTCTTCGAGCAGGTGCGCGCGCTGCTCGAGGAGGCGCTCCTCGACGGTCAGGAGCTCGGCATCGTCGCCGCCGGCAACGCGCGCATGCAGGCTATCTTCGTCATCGGCGCGCTCAAGGAGATCATGAACCAGGTGGTCGTGCGCGGCTGGGACGATCCCGAGGGCGAGATCGTCGAGGCGCTCTTCGCGTTCCTGCGCGAGGGCGTCCTGTCGCTCTAGATCAGAGCGCCAGGAGGACGACCTGGTTGGTCGTGAACGGCGTCGTCTGACCGAGCTGCGTGCCCTCGCTCCAGTAGAGGGTGGAACCGCCGGCGACGAGGTGCCAGGGGAAGTTGCGCTTGGCGGCGATGGTCGTCGGCGACGAGCAGCTCCCGAGCTGACACGTCTGGATCGAGCCGCTGTTGGGCGACGGAGTGCTGCCCGAGGAGTTGACCGCGTAGAAGAGCCGGCCGTTGGCGCCGATGACGATGTCGCCGATCGCGCCCGGAGAGGTCGGAATCACGTGCGTCGGGGTGTTGCTGCAGCCCGCGAGCGGACACGAGTCGACGAGCCCGGTGACGGCGTCGCTCCAGTAGACGGTGTGGTTGAAGATTGCGATGTCGATCACGGTGGTCGCGGGCGTGGAGAGCAGCGTCGGGTTGCTACAGCCCGAGGTGTTGCACGCGTAGACGCCATAGCCTGGAGCGCAGAACGCGACGTCGCCCGCGTCGTCCACCGCGCTCACGCTGAGCGGATGGCTCGCGCTGGCGAACGTCGACGGGCCGCCGCCGTCGAGCGGGAACTGCCGGATCACTCCCCCTCCGGCGGCGTACCCCGTCCCCAGGTGGACGAAGGTGGAGCTCGCCGCGTTCATGTCGAAGAGGTGCCCGCTGCCCGTGCCGAGGCAGCTGCCGACCGGACACGCTCCCACGAACCCGTAGGCACCCCCCGCTACCAGGCCGTAGTTGACGTAGACCATCCACGGATTGGAGTTCTGCGTGAAGGGGGCGATCCCGACGATGTTCTGCGCGCCCGACTGACCGTAGACCAAGGATGTGATGGGCTGCGGGCCGCTACCGCAGCCGGAGCGGGGACATGCGTAGACGACGTCGCTGCCCATGTAGAGCCTGGTGTCGTCCAGCGCGAGCGAGTCGATGGCGAGGTTCGGCTGCATGGACGTGAAGACGGCGGGCTGGCAGAAGGCGTTGTTGCACGCCCCGCCCTGGCACGAGTGGCCGCACGCGCCGCAATTGTCAGGGCTCGACTGCGTGTCGCCGCACCCGACGGCTCCGTCCCCGGCGTCTCCGCCTGAGACGATGGGCGCGTCCGGCGAGGTGGCATCACCCGTCGGGGAGGCGTCGCCGCCGACGAATTGATCCGCGTTGCACGCGAAGAGGACCGTTGCCAAGCTCACCCAAAGCCAACCGCGCTTCATGGCGCTACGGTACCATCGAATGATCTCGCGACGAACCTTGCGGAGCCTGGGCCTGGTCGGCCTCGCGTGCTGCCACTCGGCGCGCAACGAGCCGGGCGATCGGCGACCGGTGGCCGCGGCGACGACCGGCGATCTCGCGGCCGGCCCTCGCGACGCGGGTGCCGCGGTCGATCCCCCCGCGCCGCCGGCGACCACCGCCGAGGCTCCCGAGGCGGCGCCGCCTCCCGCGGCGACGCGTGACGCGGTCGGGCCGTTCGAGGCGCCGATGCTCCCCGGCCGCACGGTCTGGTACGCGCTGCCGCGCGCGCTCGACGAGCACCGCCTCGTGGCCCACCTGCACGGGCAGTGCGCCCCGCCCGTCTACTCGTGCGGCCAGTGGCTCGACGCGGGCGTGGAGCGCGGCTTCTTGGTGTGCCCGACGGGCAACGAGCACTGCACCTCGCCGATGGGCCCGGCGATGTGGGACGAGTCGTTCGCGCTCATGGATCAGGACCTCGAGCGGGGCGTCGCCGTGGTCGAGAGGCGGACCGACGGCGGCATCGCCCGCGACGACGCGGTGCTGACGGGCTTCTCGCGCGGGGGTTGGGCGGCGATCGAGATCGTGGGGATGCACCCGGGCCGATGGCCCCACCTGATCCTGATCGAAGCGGACGTGACCATCACCAAGGCCATCCTCGACCGCGCCCAGGTGCGCAGCGTCGCGATGATCGCGGGCGAGCAAGGGACGGAGCTGCCCGGGGAGAGGAAGA
This sequence comes from Polyangiaceae bacterium, assembly GCA_035470765.1. Lineage (GTDB taxonomy): Bacteria > Myxococcota_A > Polyangia > Polyangiales > Polyangiaceae > DASXHD01. Next base: position 27,711 of record DATIQP010000201.1, read on the forward strand.
GCGTCGAGCAGCTGGTCGCGCAGGGCTACCCCGCCGAGCTCCTCGTGATGCCCGGGACCGCACATTTGTATTCTACAAATATCGACGCGCTGATGCGCGAAGCCCTGGATTTCGTGCTCTCCCATTGATCTTTGCTTCTGTCGCGGCGAAAGATTGGTGCTAGCATTCGCGGCATGCCGTTTCCTTCGCTTCGTCGCTTCTTCTTGGCGCTGCCCGGCATCGCGCTCGCCGCGGCGCTCGTGTCCGCGTGCGGCGCCCGCGCCGACCTGCAGGATCCCGATCAGCTCGTGGTCTCCGACGGCGGCCTGCCCGACGGCGTGAAGCCTCCGCCCAACACGTGCGGCAACGGGACCTGCGACGGCACCGAGAGCTGCTCCAACTGTCCTCAGGACTGCGGCTTCTGCAAGACGTGTGGCGACGGCACCTGCAGCGGCAGCGAGACCTGCGTGGGCTGCCCGCAGGATTGCGGCGCGTGCCCCTCGTGCGGCAACGGCTTCTGCGACTCGACGGAGAGCTGCACCACCTGTCCGCAGGACTGCGGCAAGTGCGCCGCGTGCGGCGACGGCATCTGCCAGAGCAACGAGAGCTGCAACAACTGCCCCGACGATTGCGGCAAGTGCGCGGGCTGCGGCGACGGCCTGTGCGGCAGCACCGAGACGTGCATCTCGTGCCCGCACGACTGCGGCGTCTGCTCCTTCTGCGGCAACAACAAGTGCGAGACCTACGAGACGTGCACCAACTGCCCACAGGACTGCGGCCAGTGCACGACGCTGAGCTGCTTCCAGGCGTTCACCTGCGCGATCAAGTGCATCCAGCTCCAGGGCAACCCGCCCAGCGTGAGCGTCTCGTGCGTGGCGAACTGCCTGTCCGAGGGTTGCCCCGACACGCAGTTCTTCTTCGATCAGGCGTTCAACTGCGCGGTGCAGCAGGCCTTCGGCGGCTGCGGCGGCGACTTCAACTGCATCCAGCAGGCGTGCGCCACCGAGATCGCGGCCTGCCTCGGGTCGACCTGCCCCTGAGTCGCGCTCAGTGCACGCAGAGCGCGTAAGCGAAGTCGCCGGTCGAGGAAGGGTCGCGGGCGGCGGTCTGTCCATCGCCGAAGCTCACGACCTTCGCCTTGCCGTCCGTCTGCTGGCTGAGCGTCCAGAAGACGTCCGCTGGCGTCGCGGGGAACGCGTTCGGGTCGATGTAGCGTAGCGTGTTCGTCCCCGAGCTCGGGTCGTACTCGAGGTGGGGATCCTCGTCGACCAGGGTCAAGAGCTCCTTGTACGTCGGCAGCCGGTACTTCAGGCCGAGCACGGTCGCGCCGCCGCAATACGACTCGGCGCTCGAGTAGTTGCCCTTCGTCGACGGCTGGCGCAGCCAGTACAACCCGGTCTTCAGATCGCGGATGTACTGACTGTCCTTGTTGAAGACCTGATACTGGTCCGTCGGCGCGCCGACGGCGCGAGCCAAGACCGTGAAGGTGCACACGACGGCGAGCGCGAGCGGGGCGGCGAAGCGTCTCATTGCACGCACACGGCGTGGGCCTGCGTCGGCGGCAGGTGGACCACGTCCCCGGTGGTGAAGTTGACCAACCAGTAGTGCAGCTGCCCGGCGATGAGCGGGCGATAGTACGAGGAGGTCCAGTACAGGGCCGCCTGGACGCCGCCGTCCACGGCGAGGGCGGGCGTGACGCATGGCGGATTCGTGGAGCTGTCGAGCAGCGTCGCGAGCTCGATGCGCGTCGGCAGCCGCCAGTTCGGGCCGAGCGTCGCGCAGTAGGCCGCCGCGTCCTCGACCTTGCCGAACGTGCTCGGCGACGAGCTCAGGTTCCATTGCAGGCCGGTGATCTGGTCGGCGGCAACGCCTTTGGTCGTCACGTACTTGGCGCCGGAGTCGGGGTTGGCGCCGCTCTCCACCTCCGCGTCGGAGCTCGGCATCGGCCACTTGGCCCAGCTCGTCGTCGGGTTGACGACGTCCGGCAGGACGACGTCGAGACCCGGCGAGTCGTCGGGGGCGTCCGCCGTGCCGCCGTCGCACGCCGCGGAGTCGCACTCGGACGCGGCGTCCTTGGTGAACTGGTCGAGGCCGAGGATCTGCTGGCACCCCGCCGCGGCGACGAGGAGCGCCGGCGCGGCCGCGAGCGCGACGCGAGCGGTGCGGTTCCTAGAAGGCACCGCGAACCCCCGCGTAGCCCGGGCCGATTTCCGGCGTGAGCGAGAAGCCGGCCGTCGACGAGGGCGCCGCCTCGGAGTGGCTGCCGCCGGTCACGAGCCCGATGACGAGCATGACCACGCCGACGCCCGCGACGACGAAGGCGACGGTGGAGACGTCCGCCATCGTCTTGGCGGTGTCGAGCAACGACCCCGAGTCCGTTCCGACGCAAGCGTGGTTCGGACAGGCGGTGTTCAGCTGGTTCTTCTTGTCGATGGCGACGATGGCGGTCGTCGCGCCGATGAGCACGCCGAGCCCTCCGACCACGATGCCCGCGACGCTCAGCCCGGAGATGCCGTGGTGGACCTGCGCGAGCGCGCCGCCGTGGGGCGGCGGGACGTACGTCACGGGCGCGGGCGGCGGCGCGAGCGTGACCTCGCGGCTCTGCGCCTCGGCGAGGTCGACGCCGACGGTGACCGGCGCGCCGCCCTCGACGTGCGCGATCACCTGGTGGTGGCCGGGGTTGACCTTGCGCGGCTCGTCGAGCGAGACCGCCGGTACGGCCTCGCCGTCGACCGTGACGATGGGCGTGGCGCCGGCCGCGACGCCGGCGATACGGATGCGCAGCGACGCGATGCGCGGCTTGAGCGCGTCGGCTAGCTTCGCCGCCTCGTCCCGCGCTTCGACGGAGCGCTTCGACTCGTCGGCCAGCACGGGCATCCGGCCCACGCCGAGGCAGGTCTCCCGAGCCTCGACGAGCATGCCGAGCTGCTCCTGCGTGTGCGCGAGCTCCACGCCGGTGATGGGCGTGTGGCCGAGGGCGTGCGCGGCCTTGAGCTTCTCGAGGGCGCCGCGGAGATCGCCCCTCGCGCGCAGCTCCTTGCCTTCCTTGTAAAGTACACGCGCCGTCTCGTAGTCCTGCGCGGTGGGGCCGGCCGCGAGCGCGCCGGAGCCGGCCGCGAGCGCTGCCGCCAGGGCCGCTCCGAAGATCAGGCGCCGCCTATCGGATGTCATCTTCGTTTCCGGTGCGCGGGGTCGTCGGGGGGGCGGTGGGCGGAGGCTGCGCGGCGCTCGGCGCGTGCGTCGACGAGGACGCGGGCAGGTGCTGCCTGGGATGCGACCCCGCGAGCTTCGGCGCGGTGGCCGACGCGGCCGCCGTCTCGGCGACCGGCGCCGCGGGCGAGCTGCTCGCGGGCGGCGGCGGCGGGATGTTCGGCAGAAGAGCGCTCGTGGCCGGCGGCGGCGGCGTGGCCGTCGTGGCGGAGCTCTCCTTGTTCGCTCGGAGCGCCTGGCTGAGGAGCAGCCCGGCGACGGCGATGACCACGACCCCCGCCACGGCGACGGCGATGCGCCCCCGGGCGGAGGGCCGCGCTCCCGAGGAGACGCCCGACATCGTGAGGACGCGCGGATCGGGCGTCGCGCCGCTCCCGACGGAGATAGGCCCACTGCCGGTGTCGACCGCGGTCTTCGCCAGGGCGATGGTGTCCGAGCCGGAGCGCAGCATCGCGTTGTTCGACGAGACGCGCTGCACGGAGCTCGGCCCGTGCCCGGTCGCGGCGACCGCGAACGCGTCGGCCATCTCCTTCGCGGAGTGGAACCGACCCGAGGGCTCGCGGGCGCAAGCGTGCTCGAACCACTCGTCGACGGTCGGCGGCAGGTTGTCGTTGCGCGCGCTCGGGATGGGGAGCGGATCGTTGTGGATGCGCAGCGCGAGCGCGCCCACCGTCTCGCCGTCGAAGGCGCGCATGCCGGTGAGCGCCTCGAAGGCCACGACGCCGACCGACCAGAGGTCCGTGCGGAAATCGATGTCCTTGGCGCCGACGAGCTGCTCGGGGCTCATGTAATACGGAGAACCGACGACCGTCCCCGTCTTGGTGTTGGTATCGAGCTTCTCCACGCTGGCGCCCTTGGCGATGCCGAAGTCGAGCAGCTTGACGAACAGCTCGCCGCTCCCAGCATCGCACAAGAAGATGTTCTGCGGCTTGATGTCTCGATGGACGATGCCCCGCTCGTGGGCGCGCGAGAGCGCCCGACAGAGCTGGGCGACGACCTCCGCCACCTCCCCCACGGTCATCCGCCCGAATTTCTCGAGGTGGACCGCGAGATCCCGCCCCTCGAGCAGCTCCATCACGATGAACGCCGTGCCCTCGTCGGTCACGCCGTGATCGAGGATCTGCACCACGTGCGGGCTCTTGACCTGCGCGGCCGCGGCCGCCTCGCGCTCGAAGCGCGCGATCGCCTCCCTGTGGTTCGCGAGCTCCGCGGAGATGAACTTGACGACGACCTGCGTGTGGAGCGCGAGGTGATCCGCGAGCCAGACGGCGCCCATGCCGCCCGCGCCGAGGGGGCGAACGAGGCGAATCTTCGGCGTGACGAGCTCCCCCTCCGTAGGTTGCTTCACCCCAAGCGCCTCCCAACGAACGCGCCCTTTGTATGCAAGCGCACCAACAGCATGCAAAAGAGATGGCTGCGAGGCAAGGAGTCTCGACGGGGGCCCTCCGTGCGCTATGCTCGAGTCGGGGAGCTTGCGTATGCGCTTATCGAGCTGGGGGGCCATCTTGGGGGGAATCCTCAGCGCCTCTTGCGGCTCCTCCGCGAGCTTCTCCTTTCCGGATGCCGGCGCGGACGGCGGCGGCGGCGGCGGCGGCAGCCCGGACGCGGGAGGCGTCGATGCGGGCGCCACGCCCGTCACCAACGGCCCCTTCAAGCCGGCCGTGGTGCTCGTCAACGGGCTGGTGAAGGGAGCTGCCGCGGCCAACTTGACGCTCGGCGACGTGCGCATCTGCATCGAAGGCGTCACCCCGTACGCGCTCCCCGACAATCGGCCCATGCCTCTCGCCAACTACCCCGGCGTCGGCGTGGGGCAAGGGATCGACCTCGGCGTGCTGCCCAACCTCCCGACGACGGCCACGATCGACGTCTTCAACGCGTCCGACCTTGCGAGCGATGCCGCATGGACGTCGCAGCGGCTCGATTGCTCGGTGATCACGTGCTCGCAAGACGCGGGGCCCACCTGCAAGAACCACGTGACCCTCCAGGTCGCCCTCGCGCCGGCCATCAACCTCGTCGTCCTGCGCGACGCCGCGCAGGGCGTGGAGCTGCGAACGACCCCGCTCGACGGAAGCTATACGGGCACGCCCGCCACCATCCAGGCGCAGATCGCGAACTTCGCCGGATGGCACGGCGGCGACGACGTGGTCGCCGATTTCGGCGAGGTGCAACAGAAGACGCCCTCGATCACGCTCACCCCCCTCCTCGGCAGCGAGGTGGCGAGCTCGACTTCGACGCTCGTCGTGCCCGGGCAGAGCTACGAAGACTACGGCGTGTGGCTCACGCAGCTCGTCGACGGCGCACCCGGGGACACGTTCGCCCAGTCCCTCGGCTCCATCCAGTGGGTCTCCGATCCCACGACCGCACCCAGCACCTTCTACGACGTCCGCGAGAACTACGCGCTGGTCCTGGTCGGCGATCCCAGCAACCTGCTCCTGGCGACGAACGGCCGCGACCCGTCGTTCGACGGCCGGGCGCTCCATGTGCTCGCCGTTCCATTCGCGGCAGGTGTCCACCCATGAGAGGCCGTTTCCTCATCGTCCTCGCGGTGTGCGTCGACGTAGTCCTCCCCACCGGGTGCAGCGCGATGGGCCCGGCCGACACCGGGCCTTCACCGGACGCCGGCGGCAACGACGTTTCGCTGAGTACCGACGCGAAGGTCTCGCCGACCCATCTGGTCGTCGTCAACGCCTTGGATCAGTCCCTCGGCGCGCTGAGCGACGACGACGTGCGCGTCTGCTTGGGCACGGGTCCGGGCGATCGCCCCCTCCCAGAGGATCCCACCCACCCCGTCCCGCTGAGCAACTACCCGGGCATCCCGCTCGGAGGCGGAGTCGACCTCGGCCAGTACCTCGCTCCGTCCACGATCTACGTGATCTCCGCCAAGCTGCAGAAGGACAACTATCCCGGCGGGCCGGCGCAGGTCGCGTGCAACGAGATCCTCTCGCCCGGGGCGAGCGCCAAGCCCTACCTCGCCGTGAGCGTTCCGCCCGGCTCGGGTCAGGCCCGCCTCGTGGTGCTGCTCGACGACACGGGCGACGGCGGCGCTGCGGCGGCCGCCGCCACGCTGGACGAAGCCACCTACGATCCGGACGACGCCGGCGCCACGGTCCACGCTCAGCTCGGCGCGTTCGGCCCGTGGGCGCGCCAGTCGGTCACGGTGGACAGCGTCGATCCGACCGACGCCTCCGCGAGCCTTGCGGCCTTCGACGGAGGGAGCGTCGCTCCGCCTCAGAGCCTGCTCGTCGACGTCTCGCCGTTCGACGGTCGCGCTCTCCGCTTCAGCTCGGCCGGCGCCGTGCCGAGCGAGCTCGTCCAGAGCTTCCAGGACATCCAGTCGGTGTCGGATCCGACCACGAGCGCGAGCGTCTTCTACGGCCAGCGCGCGAACTTCGTCTTCTTGGCGCTCGGCGCTCCAGGCGCGGCCGACGCGGCGGCGGCCCCACCGTCCTTCGAGAGCCGGGCCCTTCACATCGTCGCCATTCCGTACGTGCCCTGAATCTGTCACCATCGCGGCGATGACTCGTCTCTGCGTCTTCTGCGGCTCCAAGACCGGGTCTCGGCCCGCGTACGTCGAGGCGGCGCGCGCCGTCGGGCGGGCGCTCGCCGCGCGTCGCGTCGGCCTCGTCTACGGCGGCGCGAGCGTCGGCGTGTTGGGCGAGCTCGCCGACGCGGTGCTGGCCGAGCGCGGCGAGGCCATCGGCGTCATCCCTCACGGCGTCTTCGATCGCGAGGTGGCCCACCGCGGGCTCACCGAGCTGCACGTCGTGACCAGCATGCACGCGCGCAAGGCGATGATGGCCGACAAGAGCGATGCCTTCCTCGCGCTGCCCGGCGGGCTCGGCACGTTCGACGAGCTGTTCGAGGCGCTCACCTGGAAGCAGATCGGCTTGCACCAGAAGCCCATCGGCCTGCTCGACGTGGACGGCTACTTCGGCGACCTGATGGCGATGGTGCGCAGGAGCGAGCGCGAGGGCTTCCTCGACGCGGCCCCCATCGCCGTGGTCGACCCGTCCATCGACGTGGTGCTCGACGCGCTCCTGCCGAACGGATGATTTCTAGAGGCCGACGATGCAGTCGTACTGTTGCCGGTAGTGGACGAGCACCGGCGGCGTGCCGTCGCTCGCGGGCACGAACGTCACGCCGATGCGCAGGTACAGCTGCGACCTCTGACCGATGCTCTGCAGCTTCGGATCCACGTCGACCCCGGTCCACGCGGTGATGTCCGGTCCCGTGACCGTCGCGAGGCTCACTGCGGGCGCGCCGTCGAGCCCGCTCTGGGTGGCGGCGGAGGCGGCGGTGAAGACGAGCGCCGAGTCGCCGGGAGTTTGCGTCTGGAAATCGAAGAAGTGCCAGACGGGGACCTTGCCCGCCGTGCAGACACCCTCGTAATCGAGCGCGAGGCCGGGTGCGCCTGCGTCGGCGTCCGCGGCCGCGTCCGCGCCGGCCTCGGCGGGCGGGCGCACCACGACCTCGGCGTAGTACGCGGCATCCGGATCGCCGAGCGGAGGCGGCATGTCGTTCGAGCATGCGCCGAGGCACGGCAGCAGCAGGGCCAGCGCGCGACGCATGTCAGGAGAATAGCGCGAAGCGCACCTCGGCGCCGAGAGGCAGCGCGTGGAAGCGATCGAGGTCGGCGGCCGCGATGACGCCGATCAGCGGGTATCCGCCCGTGGTCGGTCCGTCCGGTCCGAGGACGATCGGCAAGCCGGACGCGGGGACCTGGATCGCGCCGACGGCCATCGGCGAGGACGACAGCGCGTCTGCGAACCCCGGCGCCCGCGGGATCGGCAGGCCCTCGAGCCGCGTTCCGGTGCGATCGCTCTGGGACCCCACGCGCCACCCTTGCCCCATCAACGATTCCACCCCCGCCTCGCCAAACGAGTCCAGATCCGGGCCCACCACCAGGCGAACAGGATCTCCCTCGTTCCCCATTCCCATTCCTGGTTCATACACTCCACCTTCGTCCTCTTCCCCCACCAGCAGCCGATCCCCCGCGCGCAGCGCTCGGCCCTCGAAGCCGCCCAGCCCCGCCACCCGCAGCGTCGACCGGCTGCCGAGCACCGGCGGGACGTCGACCCCGCCCGCCACGGCGAGGTAGCGCACGCGGCGCGACGCGTCCGGCTCGACGGCGAGCTCGGCGCCCGGCGAGAGCACGCGACGATCGCCGCGCTCGGTCGCGACGACGAGCTCGCTCTCCGCGGCGACGACCAGCCGTCCGCTGAGCTCGATCGCCGCCGCGCCCGCGTCGTTGCCGACCGCCGCGTTCGCGCGCGCGAGCGCCGACCGCACGAGCGCGCCCCCGCGCGGCACGCCCTGGGACGCGAAGCCCGCCCGGCCGAGGTCCTGCACGAGCGCCAGCCCCATCACCTTGCGGACGACGAGGGCGCTCACTCGGCGCTCCGGAAGCGGACGCGATCGCCCGCTCGCAGGAGCGCGCCCTCGGCCGAGAAGAGCTCGGGGGGCACCGGCGCCGCACGCTCGAGCGAAGAGGCAGCGCGGACCTCGACGTCGACGAGCGTCCCGACGAGGCGCCAGCCGCCGGGGCTCGCGAACGGATAGACGCCCGTGTACGGACCGGCGATGGCGACGGCGTTCTTCGGCACGCGCGGGCGCGGCGTGCTCCGCCGCGGAACGACGAGGCGCTCGGGCAGGCCGGCGAGGTAGGCGAACCCCGGTAGAAAGCCGAGGAACGACACCTCGTACTCGGCGCTCTGATGGAGCCGAGCGACCTCTCCGGGCGAGAGCCCGACCTCCCCGGCGACCTCCGCGAGATCGGGACCGTCGTAGCGAACGACGAGCTCGATCGTCCTGCGCGCCCTAGCGGGCGGCGCGCTCGCCGCCTCGAGCGACGCGAAGGGAACCGTCGCGAGGTCCGGCGCGGCGCGGTCGTAGTAGACGCCGATCCACGCCTCGGTGACGATCGCGTCGATCACGCCCGGCCAGCCTCGAACGAGCTCGAGCAACCGGCTCGCGTCGCTGCCGGGCGGCCGCGCGACGCGCACGGCGCGATCTCCGAGCTTCGCGACGCGGCTCATGCGACGCCGGCCAGCGCCCGGCGGACCGCCCGCGCGATGGCGAGCGCGTGGGGGCCGTCTCCGTGCACGCAGATCGTGTCGACCTCGTCCGAGAGCGCGAGCGCGCGCGCCGCGGCCTCGGCGGGCTCTTCGATCATCGCACCGGGCTCGCCGCGCGGCACGAGCGAGCCGTCGGCGCGGGTCGCCCGATCCGCGAAGCCCTCGCGCGCGTAGCCGAGCCCCAGCTCACGCGCCGCCTCGAGGGTCGCTCCGCGCGGCGGGCCGAGCACCGTGATCTCCGACCCGAGCGCGTCCACCACGCCGCCCAGCGCGGCGCGCGCCACCTCGAGGTCTGCGTTCGCCGCGTGGTAGAGCGCGCCGTGGAGCTTCGCGTGGTGGATCGGGACGCCGAGGGAGCGCGCTGCCGAGGCGAGCGCCCGGCACTGCTCGGCCACGCTCGCCCGCAGCGCGTCCACGCTCATCGCCACCGACTTGCGGCCGAAGCCGGCGCGGTCGGGGTACGACGGGTGAGCCCCGGCGCGCGTCGCCGACTGCTTGCAGAATGCAAGGACTCGGCGCATCGACGCCTCGTCGCCGGCGTGACCGCCGCAGGCGACGTTCACCACGTCGGCCAGCGCGTAGAGCTCGTCCGGCTCGTCCGGCAGCTCGCCCGCGTCGACGTTGAGGAGCGCCCTGGTCACGCTCGACATTCTAGGCCAACCCCCTACGCTCGAGGGCATGCCGTTGCCTCCCGGCCCCGCGACCCTCCCCGCCGTGCTCCTGTGGCGCTGGATCCGCCACCCGTTCGAGCTGATGGACCACTGCCACGCTCGCTACGGCGACATCTTCAAGCTCCGCTTCTTCATGCTCCCGCAGGGGCTGGTCGTCCTCTCCGATCCGCTCGACATCAAGAAGGTCTTCGCGCTCGGCCCGGACGAGGCGCACGCCGGCGAGGCCAACATCGTGCTCAGGCCCTTCCTCGGCGAGCACTCGCTCCTCTCGCTCGACGGCGCCGAGCACCTGCGCCACCGCAAGATGATCCTGCCCGCGTTCCACGGCGAGCGCATGCACGCGTACGGCCGCACCATGATGGAGCTCGCGCGCGACTCGATCGATCGCTGGCCCGTGGGCCGGCGCTTCGCGGTCCACCGGCCGATGCAGTCCATCACGCTGCAGGTGATCCTCCGCACCGTCTTCGGCGTGCAAGAAGGGCCGCTGTTCTCCGAGCTCTCCGACGTGCTCGCGAAGGAGCTCGACGTGAGCTCGTGGCCGGGGCTGCTCTTCCCCGTGATGCAGCACGACCTCGGCCCGCTCAGCCCGTGGGGCCGCTGGACGCGCTACCGCGACCGCGCGAGCGCCCTCATCCGGGCCGAGATCCGCAAGGCGCGCGCGGCGGGCGACCCGTCGCGCACCGACGTCCTCGCGATGATGATCGCCGCGAGGGACGACCAGGGCCGCCCGCTCGGGGAGGACGAGATCCACGACGAGCTCGTCACCCTGCTCGTCGCCGGCCACGAGACGACGGCGACGTCGCTCGCCTGGGCGCTGCGATGGATCCTGCCGGACCCGGGCCTCTTGCGGCGCCTGCGGGCGGAGATCGAGAGCGCCGAGGGCGATCCGGGGAAGATCGCGAAGCTCGAGCTGCTCGACGCGACGGTCAAGGAGACCCTGCGCCTCCAGCCCGTCGTCCCGATGGTGGGCCGGGTGCTGCACGCGCCCCTCGAGGTGCACGGCTGGGAGCTGCCGCCGGGCACCGTCGTCGCGCCGTCGATCTACCTCGTGCACCGCCGGCCTTCGCTCTACCCGGAGCCCGAGCGCTTCAACCCCGACCGGTTCTCGTCCTTCAAGCCCGCCGCCTGGGAGTACTTGCCGTTCGGCGGCGGGCTGCGCAGGTGCGTCGGCGCGTCGTTCGCCCAGTACGAGATGAAGATGGTCCTCGCGTCTCTCTTGCCGCGCGTCGAGATGCGCCTGGCGACCGATCGGATCCGCGTCGTGCGGCGCAGCATCACGCTCACCCCGTCGGAGGGCCTGCCGGTCATCGTCACCGAGAAGCGGCCTGCCGCGACGGCACGGCGCGCCGCCTAGGTCCACGGCCCCGGTCGCCTCTCTCCCAGTCGCCGCCCTCGGGAATTTGGGCCACCCCGGGCTGAAGCCCGGGGCAGGCGAAGAACGCATCCCGTGATCCCGATTCAAGTCCGCCGTCCGGCGGACTCGCAGCACACCTCACGCGTTTGCCGCTGGATCCCGCCGGTCGGCGCCCATCGCTTCGCACAAGGTCAATGAGAGCCCGCCGCAGGCGGGCTTTGGGTGGGCCGACCATCGACGGTCTTTTGCCTGCCCCGGGCTTTAGCCCGGGGCGGCCCCATCCCTACATGATCGAAAAGCGGCGGGTCGCCATCGCGGCCCTCACCCGCTCGGTGGCGAGGCGCACCGCGGCCTCCCGCGGGATCTCGCGGCGCGATGCGACGTCGTCGAGCACGGCCTTCGTGTTCGCGCGGATCTTCTCGGCGATGGCCTCGAACGCCGCGCCGCGCGTGGCGCCGTGGTACTCCATCGCCGCGCAGATGACGCCGCCGGCGTTGGCGATGAAGTCCGGGACGACGAGCACGCCGCGATCATGGAGCATGCGCTCGGCGCCGACGGTGAACGGGATGTTCGCGCCCTCGAGCACGAGCCTCGTCCTGAGGCGCCCGGCGTTCTCCTCGCGCACGACGTCGGGGCGCGCCGCGGGGATCCAGATGTCGCACTCGACGTCGAGGATCGCCTCGCCGTCGAGCTTCTCGGCGCGGGCATAGTCGCGCACGCTCCCGCCCTGCTGGTTGATGCGCGCGAGCTCCTCGACATCGAGCCCGCCGGCCGCGCGGATGGCGCCGCGCGAATCGCTCGCGCCGACGAGGACGCAGCCTGCCGCGACGAGGAAGCGCGCGGCGTGCTTGCCCACCGCGCCGAAGCCCTGCACCGCTACGCGCGCGCCGCGGAGCTCGAGCTTGCAGTACGGGGCCGCGACCTCCGCCGCGTGGCGGATGCCGAAGCCCGTGGCGCCGAGCGTGTCGAGCGGGATCCCACCGAGGGCCTCGGGCAGGCCCACCGCCCGGCCGATCTCGTCCTCGATCCACGCCATGCACCCCTCGTCGGTCCCCATGTCGGGCCCGAAGACGTAGTCCGCCTCGTTGCGCAGCGCGTGAGCGAAGGCCCGGATCATCGCCTCCTTGCGGTCGGGCCGCATGTGCGGATCGCCGCGGAGGACCGACTTCCCCCCGCCGTGCGCGAGGCCGGCGGCGGCGTTCTTCATGGTCATGGCGCGCGCAAGGCGGAAGCACTCCTCGGTGCCCACGTCGACGGCCATGCGCAGCCCGCCGATGGCCGGGCCTCGCGCGACGTTGTCGACGACGAGCGTGCCGCGCAGGCCGATCGACGGCTCGTGCACGTGGATGATCTTGGCTGGGCCCAGCTCGCCGGCGAAACGGAATGCATCTTCCATGGTGCGACGAGTTGCCGGAACCGTGCCGGCCCCGGCCCCGGACCCGCGCTTTGGCGCGGGCGCAATCGGTGCGTTTCGGGCGCGTTTCTCGCGCGTTGCGAGCCCTCGTGGCCCGGAGTAGGTTGCACGCCCATGAGCAAGCTAGTCATTCGCAAGGTCGGCGTGGTCGGCGCGGGTGTGATGGGCAGCGGCATCGCCGCGCACATGGCCAATGCGGGCCTCGAGGTCGTGCTCCTCGACATCGTTCCCCCGAATTTGACCGACGCGGAGAAGAAGAACCCGGCGGCGCGCAGCCGCTTCGCCGCGGGCGGGCTCGAGAAGGCGATCAAGGCGCGGCCCGCCGCGTTCTTCCACAAGGAGCGCGCTCGGCTGGTGTCGATCGGCAACGTCGAGGACGATCTCGCCAAGCTCTCCGACTGCGATCTGGTCATCGAGGCGATCATCGAGCAGCTCGAGCCGAAGCAGGCGCTCTTCGAGAAGCTCGAGAAGACGCTGCCCGCGCACGCAATCGTCGCGTCGAACACGAGCGGCCTGCGCATCGCGGAGATGATGAAGGGCCGCTCGGACGCCTTCAAGAAGCGCTTCCTCGTGATGCACTTCTTCAACCCGGTCCGCTACATGAAGCTGCTCGAGCTCGTCACCGGGCCGGACACCGCCCCCGGCACGCTCGCCGAGATCCGCCGCTTCGGCGAGGACGTGCTCGGCAAGGGCATCGTCGTCGGCAAGGACACGCCGAACTTCGTCGGCAACCGCATCGGCACGCACGCCATGATGGTCGCCATCCACCAGATGCTCAAGGACGGCCTCACCCCCGAGGACGTCGACGCGCTCACCGGCGAGCCGATGGGCCACCCCAAGAGCGCGAGCTTCCGCACCGCCGACCTCGTCGGGCTCGACACCTTCATCCACGTCGCGGACAACTGCTACAACGCGCTGACCGGCGACGAGGAGCGGGACGTCTTCAAGATGCCGGACTTCATCCGCGCGATGGCGGAGAAGAAGCTGCTCGGCGACAAGACCAAGGGCGGCTTCTACAAGAAGGTGGGCAAGGACATCCAGACCTTCGACCCCTACAAGCTCGAGTACCGCGCCAAGGCCGGCGACGCGGAGATCAAGGCCGCCACGAAGTCGCTCAAGGACGTCGAGACGCCCGGCGCGCGCGTGAAGAAGCTCATGGCCGATCAGGGCAAGGCGGGCAAGTTCGCGTGGGCCGTGGTCTCGCGCTCGCTCGCGTACGCGGCGCGCCGCATCCCCGAGATCGCCGACGACGTGGTCGCGATCGATGACGCGATGAAGTGGGGCTACAACTGGGAGCTCGGCCCCTTCGAGACGTGGGACGCGCTCGGCTTCGTCGAGACCGTCGACCGCATGAAGAAGGACGGCATCTCGCTGCCCCCCGCGATCGAGAAGATGCGCGCGAGCGGCGCGACCGCCTTCTACAAGGGCGACGAGGTCTACGATCTCAAGAAGGGCGCCTACGTGAAGCGCCACGTCGATCCGCGCAACGCCACCTTCGAGATCCTCAAGCGCGGCACCGCCGCGGTCGCGTCGAACGCGGGCGCGGAGGCGTGGGACCTCGGCGACGGCGTGCTCGGCGTGCGCTTCAAGACGTACGTCAACGCGATCGACGACGACGTCGTGGCCATGCTGCACACCGCCGTCGGCCGCGCGGAGACCGATTTCCGCGCGATGGTCATCTCCAACACCGGCCCGCACTTCTGCGTCGGCGCCAACCTCATGAAGGTCATGCAGGTCGTCATGGCCGGCGGCTGGGACGATCTGCGCAAGATCGTCAAGGACCTGCAGGACGCGTCGCAGCGCATGAAGTACTCGCGCGTGCCGGTCGTCGCGGCGCCGTACGGCATGGCGCTCGGCGGCGGCCTCGAGGTGTGCCTCGGCGCGGACGCGGTGCAGGCGGCGGCCGAGACCTACTGCGGTCTGGTCGAGGTCGGCGTCGGCCTCATCCCCGGCGGCGGCGGCAACCTGAACATGCTCTGGCGCGCGCTCGAGGGCGTCCCCGACGGCACCGCGATCAACACGCTGGAGTACGTGACGCAGGTCTTCAAGAACATCGCCCTCGCCAAGGTGGCGACGAGCGCGGAGGAGGCGAAGGTCTTCGGCTACTTCCGCCGCAACGACGGCATCTCGTTCGACCAGGCGCGCCTCGTCACCGAGGCCAAGGCCCGCGCCATCGGCCTCGCCGAGGCCGGCTACCACCCGCCCGCGCCGCGCGCCTACGTGCTGCCCGGCGAGAGCGGCATCGCCACGCTCAAGATGATGATCGGGACGCTGGTCGCCGGCGGCTACGCCAGCGAGCACGACGCGAAGATCGCGGCCAAGCTCGCCGAGGTGCTCTGCGGCGGCGTCGGCGGCTCCGGCCACGAGGTCACCGAGTCGCAGATCCTCGAGCTGGAGCGCGAGGCGTTCGTGAGCCTGTGCGGCGAGCCGAAGAGCCAGGAGCGCATGCAGTACATGCTGATGAACAATCGGCCTCTCCGTAACTAGATTTCCAGGTTCGCGCGTCTTTGCAGTGAGAGCAGAGGAGTCGCGGGTTGACGCGCGAGGACCGCTAGGATTTTCTTATC
>DATIQP010000202.1:0-20822 GCA_035470765.1 Polyangiaceae bacterium
GCGTCTTGCGCACCGGCCGACGCGGCGAGCGAGAGGCTCAGAGCGAAAGCCAAAACGGCCCTCATGTGTCGTCCTCCGGCGGCGCCTCGTCGTCCTCGGGAGCTTCGTTCAGCTTCGCCCCGCAGCGCTTGCAGAAGGCCGCGTCGGGGTCGTTGACGGTCTCGCAGGTCGGACAGTGGACGCGACCGTCGCCGCGCGGAGGGAGCTCGGTAAGCTCGTCCTCGCCCGGGTCCGCGGCCTCTTCCGCGGCCTCGCGGGCTTCGGGGGGCTTCTCGTCGATGTCGATGGCGGGCTTGATGTGGCGCTTGGCGAGGTGGGCCCGCACGAGCGCCTCGGCCTCGGCGCGGTAGGGCGCGAGCACGTCGTCCATTTCCTGGATGACGGCCTTGGCCTGCGTTCGGTACTCGACCCGCAGCGCCGCGTAGTCTTCGTCGTCGATCTTGCCGATGGCGTGCTCCTGCTCGAGGTCCTTCAGCGACCGGAGGGCGCGGCGCTTGCGCTCGTCGAGCTCGGTGCGCGGCGAGTGGGAGGCCAGGGCGGCGTCGAGCCCGGGATCGGCGGGGACGTCGCCGGCGAGCGAGCGCAGGCTGTACCAGAGCAGCAGGATGGCGCCGAGCAGCGCACCCGTGACGAGCACGAGGAAGCTCGAGGCAACGTCGAAGAGCACCCCGACGACGACGGCGACCAGGAGCGAGCCGAGTGGAATCGCCCAGGAGAGGGAGCGCGCGATCGTGCGCTCGATCCCGTCGCCCGCCGCCGCCCGCTCGGGCTCCGGCCGGGAGTGCGCCACCTGTCGGCGCGATGGGCGCGATGCGCGCGATTGTTCAGCCATCCAGGTCGCGGAGCTCCTCGTCGAGGCGCGCATCGTAGTCATCGGCGCCCGGAGCGCCAGCGGCTTTCGACGAACGTCGCTTGGGCGCGGGCTTCTCGCTGCGGCCGGCGCGCTGCCACTTGCGAATCAGCACGACCACGCCCGCGCCCCCGGCCGCGATGGCCACGAGCGGGACGGCGTAGATGGCGCGCATGGCGCCGTGGTTGGGCGGGACCGCGAGCGAGTCCGAGCCGTATTTCTGGGCGTACTCGAGGATGATCTGGTCGTTCGTCTGGCCCTCGGCGATCTTGCTGCGGAGGGTCTCGCGGGTCTCCTCTGCGGTGTCGCACGTGCAGGTCGAGAGCAGGTCACGCGCGCACGTGCCGCACATGCAGCGCAGGGAGTTGAAGAGCGCGTGCTCGCGCTCGTTCAAGATGCTGACCGTCCCGGTGCTCTCGTGCATCCCGCCCGTGGTGGCGGACGGTGGAGCCTGAGCCCAGGCCGGCGCGGGGAGCGAGGCGATGACGACGCCGATCGTGAACGAGGCGACCGCGCCGGCGGCGCCTCGCGCGAAGGCCCAGACGCGCGACTCGGCGGGAGCGAGCTCGGGCCACATGGACACGATGCTGCCGAAGATGAGGACGATCGCTCCGAACCAGATCCACGAGACGAGCGGGTTGATGTGGATCTGGAACGTGGCGACCTTCGTCTGCGGGTTGATCGTCCCGACGACGAGGTAGAGGTCGTCGCGGAGCGAGTGCATCATCGAGACCTCGGTCGTCGGCGAGTCCGGCATCTTCTTGTACATGAACTTCGCCGGGTTCATGACGCCGAGGCGCGTGCCGCCGCGGGTCACCGCCACGTCGGCGAAGGCCATGCGCTTGTTCACGTCGAGCTCCATGCGCGGGCCGACGTACTCGAGGTCGTAGCCCGCGACCTGGTAGTGCTCGTGAGGCGCCATCGACGTCTCGCGATCGATCGTCCACGACTTGCCCGTGAAGCCGAAGAACATGAAGACCAGGGCGAAGTGGACGATGTAGCCGCCGTAGCGGCGCCGCGAGGTGTGCGGCAGCGTGATGAGCGTGAAGAGGAAGTACGGAGCGACGAGGGCCACGAGCGAGCCGAGCACGACGGTGACGCCGAACGCCGACGCGCTCGAGAACGACTTGCGCATCAGCACGACGCCGAGGATCGTCACGAGCGAGAAGACGAAGCCGACGGGCCAGAGCCACGCGCCGTCCTTGCCGGCGCCCGACTTCCTGCGGGCGTGGAAGAGGAGATAGAACTCCTGGATCAGGATCGTGGCGTTGAAGACGCAGAGGCCGATGCCGAGCACCGGCGTGACGGCGTTGAACGCGCGCAGGGCGGCGCCGAGGGGCCCGCCGTAGATCGCGTCGCCCCACACGATCGCGGGGAACCCGACGCGCTTGCCGAAGGAGAAGTGCGCGGTGACGGCGAAGGCCGTCGCGGCGAGCGGCGCCACGAAGGCGCGCTTGAGGGCGGCCTCGCTGGTCTTCTTCCAGCCGAAGAGCGTCCCGATGCCCATCAACGCGAAGATGACCAGGCCGAGCGGCTGAACCCATGCGTTGTAGTACGGCGGGCCGACGGTGACCTTCTCGCCCGAGAAGGCCTCGCTCAGCATCGGGAACGTCGTGGCGACGAGGACGAAGAGCATGAAGCCGAGCAGCGCCCAGTTGTTGAGCAAGAAGGTGAACTCGCGCGACAGGACGGACTCCACCTCGGGACGCGCGGAAGCGACGTCGATGGTCCGGGTCATGCGCCGGTAGACCACCTCGATGCCGGCGTAGATCGCGGCGGCGCAGACGCCCACGTCGAGGACGACTTGCACCGAGGTGGGGACGGGGAGCTTGCTCAGCGCGTAGACGCCGGGGCCGCAGACGGCCACCATCGTCCAGCCGGTCACCAGCGCGGCGATGCGCAGCTCGCGTACGCGGGACCTGTCGGCGACGAGGTTCCGCAGCTCGGGCCAGCGGTAGAGGATGAGCGTCAGGCTGAACGCGCCGACGAGGACCAGGAAGTAGACGAAGTACGTGCCGATGCTCGACTGCGCGAACGAGTGGACCGACGCGATGGCGCCGGAGCGCGTGAGGAACGTCCCGAAGATCGTCAGGAAGAAGGTGAGGCAGATGAGCACCACGTTCCACACCTTGAGCAGGCCGCGGCGCTCCTGGATCATCACCGAGTGGACGAACGCGCTCGCCGTGAGAAACGGTAGGAACGCGGCGTTCTCGACGGGGTCCCAGGCCCAGTAGCCGCCCCAGCCGAGCTCCTCGTACGCCCACAGCATGCCGAGCACGTTGCCGATGGCGAGGAACATCCAGGCGAAGAGCGTCCACTTGCGGCTCGCCACGATCCACTCGGCGTCGAGGCGGCCGGTGACGAGCGCGGCGACGGCGAAGGCGAACGGCACGCTGCACCCGACGAAGCCCGTGTACAGGCTCGGCGGGTGGATGATCATGTAGAAGTTCTGCAGTAGCGGGTTGAGGCCTTCGCCGTCCGCCCGCGCGCCGCCGATGCTCGTGGCGAACGGGTTCGCCGAGTAGCTCATGAGCACGCAGAAGAAGATGACGATCCCCATGAGCGTGGCGATGACGTACGGCTGAAGCTCGAGGTGGCGGTGGCCCAGCCACTTCACGCAAGCGCCGATGTAGAGGCTCAGCAAGAAGAGCCACCAGAGCAGCGAGCCGTCCTGGCCGCCCCAGAGCGAGGTCAGCAGGTACCCGAGCGGCATCGAGCGGTCGGAGTAGTGCGCGACGTATCGCAGCCTGAAGTCGTGGCTGACGAACGCGTAGGCGAGGGAAAACACCGCCACGGCGATCAAGGTCACCGTGCCGTAGGCTCCGAACCGTGCGGCCTGCAGCGGTCTGGCGCGGCCTGTCGAACCTGCGTAAAGCGAGACGGCGAACGTGTAGCTCGCGGCGAGCATCACGCAGAGTAAGAGGGCGCTACCAAACAGAGGGAAGGTGTTCCACATCTTGGGCGGGTCGGAGTGTAGCAACTTCTCGGGAAACGTCGGTACAATGCGCCGTGGCTCGTCGGCGTAGGATGACCGCGGCGCTCGGCGCAATTTCGACGCTGATCGCGGCGTGCGGCGCGACGACTCGACCCATTCCGGACGACCTGGCGCCGCTGCCCATAGGGTCCGCCGGCTCGGCTGTCCAGATCGCTTCGGCGCGGGACGCTGGGGAGATCGCGGAGGCGGGGCGCGCCGCGTCGATCGCGCACGCCGACGCCCCTCCGGCCGGCTGCGTCGATGCGCAGAAGCGTTCGCTCCGCGTGCGGCAGGCCGGCGCCGACCGCTACCTCGTCCCGCGCGCGGTGATGGAGATCGTTCGCAACGAGCGCAAGAGCACCATGACCAAGCAGATGGACCCGACGACGGGCCAGCAGATCGGCTACTCCATCGTCGACGTGGGCGACGGATCGTGTCTGCAGGCGCTCGGGTTCCGCAACGGCGATCTCGTCCGTACGCTCAACGGGCACGACCTCACCGACTGGGAGGCGATCCGGCAGGCGTTCGCGTCGATCGCGAAGGACGGGGTCGCCGTGGTCAAGCTCGAGCGCAGTGGCCGGCCGCTGACCGTGGTCTACGAGATTCAGAATTGAGTGCCGCAGGCTCGGGGCGAAGCCGAGAGTTCGGACTCAAACGACGATGGAGTGCCGCACCGTCGGGGGACGCGTGGAAAGTGCACGCGGCGCTCCTGATCGTCCAGGTGGCGTTCGCGTCGCAGGCCGTCGAGGGCAAGGTGGCGATGACCGACCTCGCCGCGGGAGGCGGCGGCATCCACCCCGTGGCGCTCGCGATGATGCGGATGCTCGGCGCCGCCCTGTTCTTCGGGCTGATCCTACGAGGCCGCGCGCCGAGGCCGAGCCGCCGCGATCTGCTGGCGCTGGCGGGGCTCAGCGTCCTCGGCATCTCGCTCAACCAGACGCTCTTCCTCGTCGGCCTGCGCCACACGTCGCCCACCGCGGCCGCGCTGCTCAGCGTGACGATCCCGGTCTTCACCGCGGCGCTCGCGGTCGCCTTCAGGGTCGAGCGGTTGACCGCGCGGCTCGCGGTCGGGCTCTGCGTGGCGGTCGTCGGCGTGCTCTGGCTCACGGGCGTGCGCTCGGTCGATCGGGGCGCGGTCATCGTGACCATCAACTCGCTCTCGTACTCGCTCTACCTCGTGCTCTCGCGCGGGATCATCCGTCGGCTCGGCGCCCTGACCGTCGTGACCTGGATCTTCGTCTTCGGCGCGCTGCTCTTCGCGCCGGTGGGCGTGCCGGTCCTCGTCTCGAGCGTGGGTCACTGGACGGGGCGCTCGTGGCTGCTCGTCGCGTACATCGTCGCGGTGCCCACCATCGTCGCCTACCTCTGCAACGCCTGGGCGCTGGGCCGCTCGGGCCCGACGCTCGTCACGATCTACGTCTACATGCAGCCGCTAATCGCGGCGTTGCTCGCCTGGGCGCAGCTCGGTCAGCCGCTCACGCCGCGCCTGGTCACGGCGGCCGCGTTCATCGTCGCGGGAGTGGCGATCGTCGTGAGTCGCCCGATCAGGGCGTCGCCTTCGCGCTGAACGTGGCCTCGCGAAGGACGTTGGCGTGCCACGAAGAGAGCTGCATGGAACCCTTGACCTCGGTCGCCGAGATCTCGCCCGTGCCCGTGCCGCTCAGCGCGAGCTCGGCCTTGGGATCGTTGGGCGTGACGTGGAAGGTCACGCCGCCGTCGTCGGCGACGCCGCTGAGCGCCGATGCGCCGAGCGGGCCCTCGAGCGTGCCGGTGACGGCTCCGCCCGGGTCCACCGTCAGCACGATGTTGCCCTCGCCGAGGGCGACGCCGGCGTCCTCGCCGCGGAACTTGAAGCCCTTGTAGACGTCGGCGTCGGGCACGTAGAGCTCGCTGGGCGTGGCGGTGTAGGTGCCCGCGTAGCGCACGGGGCCTGCGGGGCGCGCCGAGGCGGACGCGCTCGCGCTCGCCGTGGCGCTGGGCGCGGGCTTCGTCTCGTGCGCGTCGGGCTTGCACGCAGCGACGGCGAGCAACAGCCAGGGAGCGAGCCTCACGACGACGAGCCCTCCGTGCGCGAGACGATGCGGACGCCGATCTCGCCTTCGAGGTCGACGAGCTCGCCGCGCGCGACCTCCGCGTGGCCCACGCGCAGCACGACGGCGTCGCCGACGCGCTTGCCGGTCGCGATCACGTCGCCCGGGCCGAGCGCCGCCCACTCCCGCGCCGTGAGCTCTACCGCGCCGACCTCCACCCGAAGCACCAGCGGCGATTGCCCCACCGCTTGCGCAAGCGCGTCCTTGTCCATGTCGCCTCTCTCCTCCGAGCTGGGAACCAACGGGAGCGGCCCATCGCGTAGCACGACTCGGCCGTCCTCGCCGAGGTCCGCGCGCACGCAGACCTCCGAGCCCGGCGCGGCCAGGAGGACGCTTCCCGCGAAGCCGATCTTGCCCGGCGCGATCGAGAGCGGGCCCACCACGAGCGCGTCGCCCGGGCGGAGCGCGGCGAGATCGTCCGGAGAGATCTCCACGACCGCGGCGACGAGCCCGAGCTCGACCGGCAGGCCGCCGAGGCCCGCGAGGCCGCGGGCGTCGAGCTCGAAGGGCGGGAGGGCCCCCAGCGCCTGTCGCGGGAAGAAGGCGTGGGCGAGGTACGCGTCGTGGTCGAGCAGGACGGTGAACGTCACGCCGATCGGGTTGGGGTCGATCGCGACGAGCTCGCCGAGCACGTCGTGGGCGCCGCCGGCGGTGAGGACGCGCAGCGGGGCGCGGCCGTCGCGGCGCGCGGCGGCGACGAGGACCGCAGCGGCGGCCCCGGCCAAGGCTGCGGAGCTCTGACGCTCCGGATCGACCACGCGCGGAGCCGGGCGTTTGAGCGCGCGCGCCGCGAGCGCGCCGGCGAGCGCGTGCTCCAGGACGACGACGATGGCGCTGCCGCGGTCGGCACGCTCGGCCGGGGCCAGCAGCATGCCCACCGCGCCCTGTTCGACGCGAGGGGGGGAGCTCGAGACGCGCCGCAACCTCACGTCGAGCTCGCACTCGCCGACGAGCGCACGCAGCGCGGCGCTGGCCGCCGCGGGATTCACGAGCTCGCTCACCGCGCGGCGGACGATGGGAAGGAGCTCCACGTCCGCGCGGCGAACGGCGTCGAGCGTGGTCCAGGGGAAGGGGCGGCTCGCGCGCATCGGGGGCAAGATACCTCGACTTCCGGCCCGATGCGCTTTACCCTCGCATGGCGATGCGCATCCGGTCGGCGTTGGTCTTGCTCGCAGGCTTGGCCGTAGGCGGCGTGATGATCCCCGCGGCTCTCGCGGCCGGAGACAAACCGTCGGCCGGTTCGTCGAAGGACGGCGGCAAGGGCGACAAGTACGATCCGCAGAACCGGACGCACATCAGCCAGTACATGGAGACCCTCGTCGCGGGGAACGCCAAGTTCAGCGCGAGGGACTTCCCGGGCGCGATCGCCGTCTACCGCAACGCCATCCAGCTCGCGCCGAACGATCCGCTCGGCCACTACCTGCTCGGCGAGGCGCAGAGCGCAGCGGGCAACCTCGCCGAGGCCGAGGCCTCGTGGACGCAGGCGGACAACTTCGCCGACAAGGATCCCGAGGTGAAGGTCAAGGTGCTCTTCTGCCTCGCGGACCTGCGCGAGCGGCAGAAGAAGTGGGAAGACGCGAAGGCCGCGTGGGACAAGTACAAGCAGTACGTCACCGCCCACGCCGACGCCGGCGGCGCGCCGCAGTCCGCCGACGCGCGGATCACCGCGATCGACGCGGCCATCAAGCAGGACAAGGCGTACGAGGTCGTCCGCCAGCGGATCGCCGCGGAAAAAGACGGCGGCGCCAAGTAGCCACTGTCGCACGCTCGAGCCGCCGGCGAGAGTTCGGAGTGAAGCGTCGACGACTCAACGGCCGAGAGCGATCTCGCGCTCGAGGGCCGCGTCGGCGTCGTGAGTGAAGCGCGCGAAGGCGGCGTACTCGTCGCCCGGCTGCACGCGCCCCGCGGGGAGATCGACGACGCGCGCGAGGTGCAGCGCGTGGCCCTGGACGGCGTCCTTGACCGAGACGACCCGCTCGCCGTCCTTGAACACGTTCGTCGGCAGGCTCGAGGGCATGCGGAGCGAGCCGGCCGCGACCACGTCGAACGCGACCTCCACCGACGACCACGCGCCGAGCAAGAGCGGGGTCTGCCGCGCCGGGAGCGTGGCGAGCTGCGCGAGGTGCAGGGGGAAGATCGGCTTGACCATCACCTCGTTGCCCTGCACGCGGCCGAGCTGCGGCACCTCGGCCTTGACCTTGAGGACCAGAGGCTCGTCGAGGTCGTTCTTGTGCTCGACCTTCACGTCCTTGACGCGCGCGCCGGGCAGCGTCGAGGCCAGCACGCGCGACTCGACGAACGGGAGCAGCTGGCTCTCCGAGATCTTGTCGAAGACGCCGCGCATGCGGATGCCGAGCTTGCCCATGAAGCGCTGCTCGAGCTCCACCTCGGCCGAGCCGTCCTCGCGCAGGTCCGCGCGGCCCGAGATCGAGACGCCGTCGCGGATCCCGCCGCGCGGGGTGGTGACCGCGGGCGAGCCGGCCGTGAGGACGAAGCCGGGCTGGCCGCGGAGGTCGGCCGGGACGTAGCCGAACGGGGCGAAGCGATCGTCGACGGTGAGGAAGACGGGCTCCGGCTTGCCGACGTCGACGCGCAGCACGACGCCCGAGTAGTTCTCCACGTCGCTGAGGGCGCCCACCGGGGGCGGGGCGAGCCGGTTTCTCACGAGGACCATGTCGACCGGGATGCCGAGCTCGCGGAGCAGGTAGCGGAACGCCGCGTCGCGCGCGCCGGCCTTGCCCGTGATCACGCGCCGGCCGTCCTTCTCCTGACCGTCCTGAATGCGATCGAGGAGGGCGCGGTAGACGCGCCGCGCGCGCTCCTCGCGGTTCTGCGCGGGCACGCCGCGCACGATCTCGTTCGCGTACTGCAGCATCCGAGGATCGAGCGGCGTCTCGTCGCTCGCGAGATCGCTGAAGCGCTGCACGGTGTCGGCCAGGGATACGCCCCAGCCTACGCGGACGCTCGGCAGGTACTCGCCGGGCGGGACGCTGTCCGGCTCGTTGGGCAAAGGCGGGCTCTCGTCGACGCGCCAGCGACGCTCGACGAAGGTGCCGCGCTCGCGCACGACGGGCGCCGGGACCTTCCCGCGCGTCTCGATCGTGAGCGGCTTGTCCTTCGGGCTGACGACGATGAACTCGCTGCGCCAGTAGCCCTTGTCCTCCTCGCGGAAGAGCCACGTCGGCCCTCGATAGCGCCGTCCGCGATCGCCGTCGCCCTCGCCGCTCGAGACGTGCTCGATCTCGACGTAGTCGCCGATCTCCAGGTTGGGCATGGTGAGCGTGGGCTTGCCCGCCACGGGCTCCGGCTCCAGCGTGCGGCCGTCGGGCTTGATGACCCGTAGGCACAGCACGAGCCCGTCCGGCGGCTTCTGCTCCGCCTCCTGGTTGATCGCCTCCTGCGACTGGATCTTCAGGATCTCGTGCTCGAGCATCTGGTTCGATCCGTCGGGGTGGACCCAGAGCGCCGAGTAGTCGAGCACGCGCGCGCTGACGCCGGCCATGTGCTTGCCGCCCTTCTCCCAGGCCTCGAACTCCCGGACGACGGAGCGCCCGTCGATGCGGAAGGGCTCGAGATCCGTCGTGCCGTCGAGCAGGTCGATCGCCGCGCGGAGCTCGTCGGTCTTGGCGCCGGCCAGCAACGCCTCGGCCAGCGCCTTGCGGAGCGCGTCCTGATCGCCCAGCGCGTAGGCGCGATCCGCGAGCCGGAAGCGCGACGTCGCGTCGTCGGGATTCTTGGCGAGCGCCTTCTTGAGCTCCTCGAGCGCCTTGCTCGGGTCGCCTGAGCGCTGGAAGACGTCAGCGATGCGCCCCGCGATCTCCTTGCGCTCGGGCCTGCGTTTCTGGATCCGCAAAAGCTCGGCGATCGCCGCCTTCCAGTCGTGGCGCGCGAGCGCGCGATCCAGATCGACCTCCGTGTCGGGATCGAGCTTGCGCAGCCGCGCCGCGACGCGGTCCGCGTCCTCGACCGGGCCGTCCTCGTCGAGCTGCTCGAGGGACGCGTGGAGGGCGCGCACGTCGTCGGGGAACCGCCGCGACAGGTCGGCGAGGGCCTTCGCGCGCTCCGCGCGCCAGCCGAGGCGGCCGTAGATGCGCGCGAGCTGCTCGAGGATCTCGGGCTCGTCGGAGAACGCGTCGGCGAGCTTGCGGAGCGGCTCGACCGCCTCGACGAAGCCGCGCTGCTCGGCGTCGTCGAGCACCAGCCACGCGCCCGCGTACCACAGCTTCGGGTCGCGCGCCGCGGCGCGCCGCATCAGTTGCTGCTCCGTCTTGTGCTTCACGTCGGTCGCGTAGATGGGATCGTCGTGGGCGTAGCCCGCGCCGGCCTCGAGCGTCATCGCCGCGGCGTCCTCGGGCTCGACGAACGGCGCGAGCAGAACCCCCGCGACGTCGGGCATGCCCTCCACGTTCGCGAGGTACGCGGCCACGTACGCGTCCACCGGCGACCCGGCGCGCCGCGCGCTCACGATCGACGCGAGCGGGTTGGGGTCCGCCAGCTGCACGGGTGGAACGACCGAGTACGGCGCAGCCGTTCCGGCCGAGGATTCGACGGGCGCGGGGCGACCGTCCATCTCGAGGATCCGGATCGCGCTGCGGTCGTCGAGCACGCGCGCCACGACGCGGTGCCGGCCCGCGCCGACGCGGATCGCGGCTCCGAAGTTCTGCCACACCCCCCAGTCGCGCAGGTCGCGCGAGAAGACGGTCGCGTCGTCCACCTTCACGGCCGCGGCGCCCTGGACCGCGACGATCACGTCGCGCTCGCGGTCGCTCGAGAAGTAGCCCTCCACGTAGAACACGCCCGGCGCCGTCTGCTCTTCGCTCGCGACGACGCACGAGGGCTGCTCGCTCTTGAGGACGCGCGGCGGCTCGGTGCGCAGGCTGTCGGGTGCGAAGACGGGCGGCCAGGGTCCCGGCCGCTCGGCGTCGAAGCTGCGGCGGCGATCCGGCGCGCTGCCGTGCCCGAACGGGCCTGCGATCCGCAGGCCGCCGACGCACCCGCTGGCGCGGACGACGAAGCGCTCGTAGTCCTTGCCGGTGATCTCGGCGCGCCGGTAGGCCTCGCTCTCCATCCAGTCGGTGAGCTCCGCCTCCGCGCGCCAGCCGATGCCGCCGGGGCTCTTCACGATTCCCTCGAGCAGCGTGCGGTGCTTGTCCCAGAGACCGGTCACGGCGAGGCGAAGGTGCTTCAGGCGATCCACCGCGTACCAGGCGAGGAGGCTGACGTCCGGCTCGCGGCTGCCCCGGGCCGCGTCCAGCGCCGCGACGTACGCGTCGGCGGCGTCGCGGGGGTGGCCGTGTTCCTCCGCGTCGAGCCCCTTGGCCGTGTTGCCGAGCAGACCGGCGCCCTTCGCGGCGGCGAGCTTCGCGACCGCCGCGCTGGCGCGCTTCGCGTCGCCGCCGGGCGCGGTCATCTCGCCGAGCGCCCACCGGCCGACGACGTCGACGTCGTCGCTGGAGGCCGCCGCGCGCCGTAGCGCTTCGAGGGACGCCGGGGGAGCGTTCGCCCCCGGTCCGCCGCAGGCGACGACCATCGCGGCCGACGTCGCGAGCACCGCCACGAGCGAAGAAGCGCGCCTCACTGGCCACCTACCGAGAGCACGAGGCGCTGTGCGAGCGCCCGGTCCACGCCCTCGCACCACGCGCGGAACGCCGCGTATTCGGCGACCGGGATGCGAGGCTTCGACAGCACGACCCGCGTCGTCACGCGGATCCCTCCGGGGACGTTGTCGATCGAGATCGAGTGGCTGCCGAAGGGCGAGGTGGACTGCGAGCCGCTCGGCAGCGCCGCGACCTTCGCGCCCGGAGGGAGCTTGATCACGTACTCCGTCTCGGTCGTGGCGTTCACGGGCAGGCGGAGGTCGAGCTTGCGCGCCGAGAGCGTCGCGTAGTCGCGCACCATGTGCTCGCGCGGCCCGATGGGGACGCTCAGCATGTCCTGATCGCGGCGCCCGAAGGAGGCGACCTTGCCCTTGGCATGAAGCGCCGGGGCGATCTCGACGTCGTCGAGATCGTTGGCCTCGACCGAGGAGACGTCGATGCCGGGCAGGTCCGTGGCGAGGTCCTCCTGCAGGCGCTGCTTGCGGAGTGACTCGGCGTGGTAGCGGACGCGCCAGCCCGGCGCGCTCACGCCGGTGACCGTCGTGCGCCAGTCGATCTGCGCCGCGCCGCCGGGCGAGAGCGTGACCTCGAGGTGGCGCGAGGCGACGCTCGCGCTCGCGGGCGGGTTCGGCAGGTGGACCAGCTTCGGCTTGCCCTCGTTGACCTGGAGCGCGAGCGCGCCGCGGTCCATCGCGGGGAGCTCGGTCGACCCGGTGTATTCGGCCGTGCCGTCGAGGTACAGGTCGAGCGACGGCACGTAGGCGATGGCGTGGTCGAAGGGCGCGAGGCTCGCGGGGTAGTCTTCGAAGTCGCCCCGCAGCCCCGTGCGGACGATGACGATCGTCGCCGGGATGCCGAGCTCCTTGAGCATCGTGACGATGAGCGTCGCCTTGTCTTTGCAGTCGCCGAACCCGCGCGCGAAGATCTGCGAGCAGCGGTAGGGCTTGAAGCCGTGGATGCCGAACTCGAGCGCGACGTAGCGCGTCTTCTCGACGACGTAGTCGTAGACGGCCATCACCTTCTCGCGCTCGGTGGTCTTGCCCTTCGTCACCAGCGCGACGCGGCGGCGCACTTCGTCGTCGGCCGTGAACTGGTCCTTCACCAGGCCCCAGTACCAGGCGCCGAGATCGTCCCAGCTCTTGTACGTCGAGACGTGGATGTGACCGAGCAGCTCCGTGTAGGGCGGCTGCAAGGGCTCGGGCATGACCGGCGCGATGTTCTCCGCGACGAAGCGGTAGACGCGCTGATCGCCCCGGTCCTCCGTCGTCTGCGTGACGACGATGGTCGGCTTGTTGAAGTAGAACGTCCGCTTCTTGGGGGTGATGAGCACGTACTCGCCGTGGGCGACCGGCTCGTTCGACTGCAGGTAGTCCACGTCGCCGAAGTAGTCGGCGAACGCGTTGCGCTCGGCCACGTCCTCGACGCGGTATTGCAGCTCGACGACATCGCCGGCGTTGAGGCGCGGGAAGCGAACGCCGTACGAGGACTCGCTGGTGTACGTCGCGATCGACGGATCGTCGGCGCCGCCGATCTGCGTGTCGTACGAGTCGTCGACCTCGCCGTTCGGGCGATAGACGTGCACGCCGCGGATCTGGACGGCCTGCGTGTCCGCCTCGAAGCCGAAGACGTACGAGCGCGCGGCCTGCGCGGCGGGATCGGTCAGCGGCTGGAAGACGACCTGGTGGAACTTGCTCGAGAGGCCGTTCTCGAAGACGGTGGCGACGGTGAGATCGACGAGCGTGCGCCGGTCCTGCCCGGCCGCGGGCGCGCCTCGCCACGCGAGGAACTGCTTCGAGGGAAGGGCGTAGGCCTCGTCGGGGCGGGGCTTGCTCGGCTCGAGGTGTGCGAGGTAGTCGCGCACGTCCTTGGCTTGGGGGCGCAGCTGCAGGATGCGGCGCAGCAGGGTGACCTGCTCGCTCTGCTGGCCGCCGAGGGCGTAGGCGTCGGCCAGCCGCTGCATGGCGTCGGTATCCTCGGGGGCGAGCTCGAGGGCGCGCTTGTACATCGCGAGCGCGCGCGGCCGGTCGCCGAGCATCGAGAACGCGTGGGCCGCGATCTGGAGCTTGTCCGACGCGTCGGGATCGGTCGCGACGAGGCGCTCGATCCAGTGCGAGGCCGCCGCGGTGTCGCGCCGCGCGACGGCGAGATCGATCCTGCTCTTCAGGAAATCGGCGTCGTCGAAGCGGAGCGCCGCGTAGCGAGCCTCCATGTCCTCGGCCTCCGTCGTGCGGTCTTCCTGCCGCAGCGAGTCGACCATCGCGCGGACGAGCGCGACGCTCTGGGGCTTTCGCGCCAGCGCCTGATCCAGAAAGGCGAGCGCCGTCGCGCGGAGGTTGGCCTCCTCGTACAGCTCGACGCGGGCGAGCACGGCGATGACGTCGTCCGGATCGCGGGCCAGGGCGCGCTCGTAGTACGGGATCGCGTCGCGCCAATTCGTGCCCGAGCGCTCGTGCGCGGCGCGCGCGAGCAACGTGTTCATGCGGTCCTCGTCGGTGACGCCGCCCTTGGCGACGAGCGCCTCCGCCTTGACGATCCACTCCGCGCGCTGGTTGCGGCTCTCGGCGAGGCTCGCGGCGAGCAAGAGGCGCGTCACCGTCGGCCCGCGCTGCGCGGCGCGCGTCGCGAGGTCGCGCGCGAGGTGCTCCGCCTCGTCGTCCGACTGCGTGAGCAGCAGGTAGCGCGCGTACGCCTCGAGCGCGGACGGGTCGGTGCTCTTCTCGACGCCTGCGAACGCCTGGAGAGGGCCGCGGACCGCGTTGGGAGGGAGCTTCGCCGCCTTGCCCTTGGCCTCCGCGGCCGCGCCGAACGACGCGTCCGTCTCGAGGCGGGCGTCGGGCGAGCCGTCCGCCGCGGCGACGCGCAGGGTGAAGATCGGGGCCGACTCGGAGCCGCACGTCTTGACGAGGACGCGGTTGTACCCCGCGTGGAGCGTGACGGTGCGACCCATGCGCTCGGCGTCGTAGTCGCGATACTTGTCGTCCTCGAGCGCGAGGGCGCCGTCGAAGAAGACCTTGTATGCGCCCGCGGAGCCGATCCAGATCGACGCCGACCGGGACTGCCCGGGCTTCATCGTCCTGTCCACGATGAACGTGCTGGCGTACACGCAGACGTTCTCGGTGGGCCGGACCAGCCCGTTCGTGTCCACCCAGCCGAAGGGGGCCGTGGCGGGAGACACGCGCCACGAGACCTTCCGCTCCTTGCCGTCGTAGCCTTTCCCCTCCGTCGGGACGTCCTCGACCTCCGGCTCGAAGGGTCGCGCGAGGCCGGTCTTGCCCTCGTTGTCGAACGGCCCGACGACGAGCCACCGGTGCACGTAGCCCAGGCGAGCGATCCGAGCGCGCGCCCCCTCGAGATCCCCGCGCCGCCTGCGCGCGTAGGCGGCGAGCAGCTCGGCGTAGACTCGCACGGCGCCGCCGCGGGCGGACGCGACGGAGCCCAGCGCCTCCTCCACGTCCGTCGGGTTTCCGCGATCCCACTCGGCCCAGATGCGCCGGAGCGCCGCATACGCCCTGGCGTCCGGCGCCGCGACCGCCTCGGTGACGAGCTTGGCGAGCTTGGGAAGCCGCGTGCCGACGTCTCCCGAGGCCGCGTGCGGCGGCGCGAGCACGGCGAGTAGAAACGCCGCCCACGCAAAGGCGCGCAGCAGGACCTTTCGAGCGCTCGCTTGCATGTTCACGCGGCCAAGCTAGCACGCCAAAGCTGGCCCGCCGCGAGCCAGCGCAGCCGTTTTTTGGCTTTCGGGAGGCCCGGTCACGCGCTATGAAACACGTCGCCGTGCCCCAGTCCGCAGTCGCCAAAGCCACCCCGGCAGAAGCCGAGGCGCCGCCCCCGGCTGCCGTCGTCGCCAAACCCGAAGCCGCCCGCGTCCACGAGCCGGCGAAATCGAGCGTGTTGCGCGGCCTCGTCAAGACCATCCGGCCCCATCAGTGGGTCAAGAACCTGTTCGTGCTCGCGCCGATGTTCTTCCACAAGGACGTCTTTCTCACGACGCCGGCCGGGCCTGCGCTCAACCTCCGCGTCACGGGGCTGGCCTTCGTCGCGACGCTGGTGTTCTGCTTGCTCGCAGGCGCGGTCTACACCATCAACGATCTGGTCGACGTCGAGGCCGACCGCATCCACCCGGTGAAGCGGAGCCGTCCCATCGCGAGCGGCGTGGTGCCGGAGGGGCTGGCGCGAGCGATGGCCATCGGCCTCGTCGCCGCGTCGCTCGGCGCGGCCTTCTGGGTCAACTGGCGCTTCGGCGTCGTCGCCGCCATCTACTTCGTGGAGAACGTCGCGTACTCCTTCTGGCTGAAGAAGGTGGCCTTCCTCGACGTCGGTCTCATCGCCTTCGGCTTCGTCCTGCGCGTGCTCGCCGGCGGCTACGGTACGGACGTTCACGTCAGCTGGTACATGATCGCCTGCACGGCCCTGCTCGCGCTGTTCTTGGGGTTCGGCAAGCGGCGCCACGAGCTCCAGCTCGAGACGGCGGGCAAGCAGCGCGCCGCGCTCGAGGCATACTCGAAGCCGAGCCTCAACGCGGCGCTCGGCGCGACGGGCCTCGCCACGGCGGTCACGTACGTCGCCTACACGTTCGACCCCACCACCCGCGAGTTCTTCCACTCGAACTGGCTCTGGCTCACGGCGCCGTTCACGGTCTTCGGGATTGTACGGTTCCTCTTGCTGGTGTCCGGCCGTGCGGGGCGCGGTCTCCGCGCGGAGTCCCCCACGCAAGAGATGCTCCGGGACGTGCCGTTCGTCCTCAACCTGGTGCTCTGGATGGTCGTGGTCGTGGCCATCGTCTACCGGCTCCGGCCGGCCGGTTGAATTTCGGGAAGAGGCACCCCGCGCCGGTCGTAGCAGTCTCCGATGGCGTGGCAGGTGCTTTTGGTGAAGCTCCCCGATTCCCTCGGGTCGCTCGGGGACCTGCCCGAGGACTACCAGCCGCCCGTCCTGGGTGAACCCGAGGCCGTGAGCGAGTGCATCGTCCGCGCCGTCGCGCACGCGGACGTTCGCCACGACGTGGCCCAGAACGTCGTCGCGCTGCGTGCGGACGACTTCGTCATCGAGGCCGAGCTCGGCGGTGTGCTGTCGGTCGATCGCGTCGTGCTCTCGGTCTTCGGCTCGGACGCCGCCTGGCCGCTCATCGGCGACGTCGCGCGCGCGCTCGGTGCGGCGGCCATCGATTGCGAGACCGACGCGGTGCTCGACCCGAGCTCCGTCGTCCCGGACACGCTGCGCGAGTGGCAAGCGCGCGTCGACGATCTGCGTTGATCTTGGCGCGAGCCGTGGCGTGACGCATGCTTGCGTCCATGACCGAGCCGGCCCGACCGAAGCAGAGGCGCATGGCGCGCGCCGGCGAGCCGATCGACCTCGCCCTCACGCTGCCGGTCTTCGTGGCCTACCACCTCGGCGTCGTCTTCTTGAACGTGAAGAACGCGTCCGACGTGGTGACCGGGCTCTTGCTCCAGGTCGCCGAGGGCAGCAAGGCCATGTACCTGCTGCTCACCGGGGCCATCGGCCTCGTGTTCGCGGGCGTGTTCGTGTGGCGAAGCAAGGGGCAGGCCTTCCGGCTCTCCAAGTTCGTACAGATCGCCGTGGAGGGCGTGGTGTACGCGCTGCTGATGCGCCTCGCGGGGGCGTACGTCGTCGGCGCGCTCTTCGCCGGCAAGGTGCACCTCGGCGGCTTCGCGGGCGTCGTGATGTCGCTCGGCGCCGGCTTCTACGAGGAGCTCACGTACCGCCTGTTGCTCTTCGGCGGCGGGCTGTGGCTCCTCCGGATGCCGCTCTTCACGAGCCTGACCAAGACGCTCGTCACCCTCGCGTGGGCCGTCGTGTGCGCCGCGATCTTCAGCGCCGTGCACTACTTCGGCCCGCTCGGGGACACGTTCGAGCTCCGGTCGTTCGTCTTCCGCCTCGTGCTCGGGCTCGCGCTGACCGCGATCTTCTCGTTCCGAGGCTTCGCCGCCGCGGTGTGGGCGCACGCGGCCTACGACATCTGGGTGCTGGTGCTCTGAAGCACGCGGTCGCGCAGCGGCAGCGCGAGCAGGAGCGAGAAGCCGGTGCCGACGCACGCGAGCGCGAATGGCGACCGCACGCCGAGCGCCGAGCCGTAGAGCGCGCCGGCGAGGGCGGGCCCGAAGACGCGCGCCAGGCTCGACATCGACTGCGCCACGCCGAGCGTCGAGCCCTGGGCGGCGGGGTCGGCGCACTTCGAGACGTAGGCGGAGACGGCGGGCTGCGAGAGACCGTTGCCCACGGCGAGCACCATCGCCGACACGTAGAGGAACCAGCGGCCGACGCTCGGTGAGGCCGCGAGCCCGCCGAAGGCGATCGCCTGCAGGAGCAACCCCCAGCGCAGCATGCTCGCGTCCTCGATACGTCCGGAGAGCCGGCGCACGAGACCGCCCTGCACGGCCGCCGCAGTGACGCCCACCATGGCGAGCAGGCCACCCGTCTCGCCGAGCGACATCTCGAAGGCGTCCTTGTTGAAGTAGCGGAGCGTCTGCTCCATGCCCGAGAAGAAGAGGATCAAGGTGAAGTTGGCGGCAACGGCGCGCGCGATGTTGCCGTCGCGGAGCACGCGCGCCATCGCGGCGAAATCCAGCGGCAGCCGGCGCGCGACCTTGCCGCGCGACTCGCGCACTTCCTTGGGGAGCGACTCGCCCAGACCCATCATCACCCAGACGAGGTTGATCGCGCTGAGGGCCGCCGCGGCGAGCAAGGCCCACGGGCCGTGACGGCCGTTCATCGGCACCTGAGCGAGCACGCCGCCGAACCCCGGGCCGAGGATGAAGCCGATGCCGAAGGCCATGCCGATGAGGCCCATGCCCTTGGCGCGGTCCTTGGGAGGCGTGACGTCGGCGATGTAGGCGCTCGCCGTGCCGAGGTTCGCCGTCGCGATGCCGGCGAAGATGCGGGCGGCGAAGAGCCACAGCACGCTCTGCCCGTAGGCGAGCGCGAGGCAGAGCGCGGCGTTCGCCACCGCGGTGGCGCCGATCGACCAGGTGAGCACGGGCTTGCGGCCGACGCGATCCGACAGCGATCCCCACACCGGTACGAACAGGAACTGCATCAGCGAGTAGGCCGGAGCGAGCAGCGTCCCGACGAACGCCGTGACGTGGAACGTGTCGCGGGCGACCTCGGCGAGGAAAGGCAAGACGAGCCCGAAGCCCAACAGGTCGAGCACGATCGTGAGGAAGATGGCGCCGAGGCGGGGGGGGCGCGGATTGGCCATCGCGGAGCCTTCTATCACCCCCGCCGGGCCCAGACGAACGCCTCGACGTTCCCTCGTGGACCCGCCAGCGCCGAGTCACATTGCCCGAGCACGCGGAAGCCGGCGCCCTCGACCTCGCGCACCACGTCGGCGATGGCGCGCTCGCGCAGCGCCGCGTCCCTGACGACGCCCTTGGTCTTCGAGGCTTCGGCGCGGCCCACCTCGAACTGCGGCTTGATCAGCGCGAGCAGCTCTCCGCCGGATCGGGTGCAGCGCGCGATGGCCTCGAGCAGCTTCCCGAGCCCGATGAACGACGCGTCGACCACGGTGAGATCGACGGCGCCTCCGATGTCGTCCGGCTCGAGCGAGCGCGCGTTGGTGCGCTCCTTGACGAGCACGCGCGGATCGCTCCGGAGCTTGCCCGCGAGCTGGCCGTAGCCCACGTCGACGGCGGCGACGCTGCGGGCGCCGCGCTGCAGCAGGCAGTCGGTGAAGCCGCCGGTCGAAGCCCCGACGTCCAGGCAGCGCTTGCCCTGGACTTCCACGCCGAGCGCGTCGATCGCGCCGGCGAGCTTGACGCCGCCCCGCGACACGAAGGGGTGATCGTCCTCCTTGAGGGCGACGGCGCAGTCGTCGGCGACGAGCGAGCCGGCCTTGTCCATGCGCTGCCCGTCCACGAGGACCCGCCCGGCGAGCAGCAAGGCCTGAGCGCGGGCGCGCGAAGGGGCGAGCCCCCTCGTCACGAGGAGTTGATCGAGACGGACTTTCATGGCAGGAGCGCTGAGCTGTAAATCTGTTAGCATGCTGGAACCGGGCGTCCGAAGCGGGGAGGCGCCACCTAGCGCTCTTTTTCTTGGAGTCTTTGAATGGCGGGACGTGAGTATTTCTTTGCCGGGTCGACGGTGGCGCTTCTTTTCGCGGCGGGCATGGCCGTGGCGCTGGACAACGCCTGTTCCCCGGCGCCGTCGCCGGTAGCGGACGCGGGCGAGGCGGGGGTCTGCGATCCCGACAGCGGCGACCCTGCCTACTGTTCGTGCGATCCGTCCAAGTACAAGACGGCGGACTGCTACACGGGCCCGGCCGGCACCCAGTAGCAAGGCATCTGCCAGACCGGGAAGCGGTCGTGCGGACCGGACGGCAAGCTCACCCCGTGCGTGGGCGAAGTGACGCCGAAAGAAGAGGTCTGCAACCTGGCCGACGACAACTGCGACGGCCTCGTCGACAACGTCCCCGAGATCGCCGACGCCGCACCCATCGCGTTCTGCAACTCGCCGGCTTGCACCGGGAGCTACGCCGACGCGGCCATCTACTGCTGGGGGAAGGACCCGGGCATCTGCGGAGCGGGGACGAAGGCGTGCGCGCCAGGGGCGTCCGGAGGGACGCCGACGGGGTGCAACGAGTTCATCAAGGCCGGCGTTCCGGAGACGTGCAACGGCTTCGACGACGACTGCAACGGCATCATCGACGACGGGCTCACCGCGGAAGGCCCCTGCGACATGGACGACGGCTCGACGTGGGGCGACGCCTCACCCTTCGTGGACGGCGGCCCCAGCCAGATCCTCGGCGAGTGCGTCCACGGGCAGATGTCGTGCATCAACGCCAAGGACACCTGCACCCCGAACCTTCCGGGCGTGGAGACGTGCAACGGCAAAGATGACAACTGCGACGGCGTCATCGACGAGCACACGTGCACCTCGTCCACGAACCCGTATTGCTGCAAGTACTACACCGGGACGTATGCGACCTGCCTCTCGGCAACGTCTGCGGCCCCCTACCTCGACGGCGGCGGCTCGTACACGTGTCGCCTTGCCTACCCGTGAGGACGCCCATGCAGTCCAAGCTCGTCGCGCTCTCCACGGTCTTCAGCCTCGTCGCGCTCGGCGCGGGCATGGCGGTCTACGGCGCCGCCTGCTCGCCGTCAGCGCCCCCGCAGCCGGACGGGGGCGTGTGCGATCCGGACAGCGGCACCAACTGTCCGTGCAATCCCAACACCTACAAGACGGCGGACTGCTACACCGGCCCTGCCGGCACGAACGGCAAGGGCATCTGCAAGACCGGCACGCGCAGCTGCGTCGCCGGCAAGCTGACGGAGTGCGCGGGCGAGGTCACCCCGCAG
>DATIQP010000203.1:0-5063 GCA_035470765.1 Polyangiaceae bacterium
GGCCCCGATTTCTGGCGCGAGCTCCCCGAGACGTTCGTCTCCCTCGACGCCGACGCCGACGTGCGCGCGATCGTGCTCCGCGCCGACGGGCCGCACTTCACGTTCGGCCTCGACCTGATATCGATGATGGGCGAGCTGGGCGGCGCGCTCAGCGGCGGCCTCGCCGACGCGCGGACGAAGCTGCACGAGACGATCCTGCGCTTGCAGGCCTCCGTCTCCTCCACCGCCCGCTGCCGCAAGCCGGTCATCGCGGCGATCCACGGGCTGTGCATCGGCGGCGGGGTGGACGTGACCTCCGCGTGCGACGTGCGCCTGGCGAGCCGCGACGCGCGCTTCAGCGTGCGCGAGGTCCGCGTGGCGATGGTCGCCGACCTGGGGAGCCTGCAGCGCCTCTCGCGCATCGTCGGCGAGGGGCACGCGCGCGAGCTCGCGTATCGCGGGAACGACATCGACGCCGAGCGCGCGCTACGGATCGGCCTCGTCAACGACGTCTACGACACGCGCGAGGCCACGTGGGACGCGGCGCGGGCGATGGCGGCCGAGATCGCGCAGAACCCGCCGCTGGTCGTCCAGGGCGTCAAGCAGGTCATGAACGAGCGCATCGTCTCCCAGGACGAGGCCGGGCTTCGCTTCGTCGCGGCGTGGAACTCGGCGTTCATCCCGTCGGCCGATCTGGGCGAGGCCATGGCCGCGTTCATGGAGAAGCGCAAGCCGGCGTACTCCGGCAAGTGACTACTTGGCGGCGGGCTTGGTGAACCGGAGCGTCATGCGATCGCTCTCGCCGACGGCAACGTACTTGTCCTTGTCCTTGTCGCCGAGCCGCAGCGTGGGCGGCAGCGTCCAGACGCCCTCGGGGTGATTGTGGTCGTCCTTCGGGTTGGCGTTCACGTCGCTCCGCGCCGCAAGCGTGAAGCCGGCCTTCTGCGCCAGGCCGAT
Source organism: Polyangiaceae bacterium (assembly GCA_035470765.1). GTDB lineage: Bacteria > Myxococcota_A > Polyangia > Polyangiales > Polyangiaceae > DASXHD01. Next base: position 937 of record DATIQP010000203.1, read on the forward strand.
CACGTACGCCTCAGAGAGGTAGCCGGTCTTGCCGACGACGGCCGGATCGGCGTCGGGCCCGCCCCGGTGAGCGACGACACCGAGGACGCCGCCCGGCTTGAGCACCTTGAACATGGCGGCGAAGACCTTGTCCGCGTAGCCGTCGCGCACCCAGTCGTGCACGCTGCGGAACGTGAGCACGAGGTCGACCGACCCTTCCGGCCCGAAGTCGAGGTGCTCGGGCGGGTCGATGCGTGCAGTCTGCACCTTTCCGAAGAGCTCGGGGCTCTTCTCGAAGCGCTCCTTGAGCTGCCGCGCGAAGCGGAACGCCGGCTTGTCCTGGGGGCCGTCCGGGTCGACGCTCGTCACGATCAGCTTGCCCCGCTGGGCAAGCATGGGCGCGAGGATCTCGGTGTACCAGCCCGTGCCCGGCCAGAGCTCGAGGACCGTCATGTCGCTCCGCAACCCGAAGAACGACAGCGTCTGCTCCGGGTGACGCCAGACGTCGCGCGCGCGGTTCTGCTCCGAGCGATGCGCGGCCGAGACCGCCGCGTGGATGGCCGCGTCGTCGGCGGAAGCGGCGGGAGCGGTCGGCGCGGCCGGCGCCTCGGCGCTCGTCTTCGGAGCCGGCTGCGCCGACGCGCACCCGCTCGCGATCGCCATCGCCACCAGGGCCCCCACGCGGATCGTCTTCACCATTCCGGCTTCTGTACCACGGGCAGCTGAAGCGCGCGCTCGCGGTCGAGATCCAGGTTGCCGACGTGCAGCGCGAGGGGCGCCTGGACCCACTTGTAGATCGACTGCGTGAACAGGCGACCGAAGCGCTCCGCCCAGGCGTCGGTCTTGCCGGCGTGCTCGGGGAACATCGTCTGGAGCACCAGCTTCACCTCCGGCACGCTCATCTTCTCGCCGGCGTAGAGCAAGAAGCACGCGTCGAGCACCGGGAAGGGCATCAGGTCCTTCTCGTCCTCCTGGTCCTCGGCGAGCTCGGCGCTCGGCGGCTTGGCGAGCGTCAGCCGGATCGCCTCCGAGCCGGTCGTCTCGAGCAAGTAGTCGAGCAGGTAGTTGACCACCGTCTTGGGCACGTTGGCGATCACGGACAGCGCCCCCTCGAGATCTCCGCCGATGGTCGTGTAGCCCACGGCCTTCTCGCTCATGTTGCTGGTCTGCAAGAAGAGCGCGGCGGCGCTGTTCGACCAGTTCCACATGCGCTGCGCGCGCACGCGGGCCTGAGCGTTCTGGCGAGCGAGCGGTGATAGCTTCTCCCCCGGCTGCAGCATCGCCTCCGCCGCGACGACCTCGCGTTCGAACGCCTCGTCGATCGCCATGCTGACGAAGGGGGCTCCGAGCTCGTCGGCGGCGGCCTTGGCGGCGAGCGTCGTCTGCGGGGACGAGTAGCGGCTCGGCATGAAGAAGGCCCTCAGGATCTCGCGCGCCTTCGCCTGCGCGTCCGGGCCGTACTTCCGATCGATCCATCGCCGGGCGATCCAGAGGCACAAGAGGCTGTCGCGGCCGCCCGAGAGCGCGACGCCGATGTGGCGAAACGCGCCGACCTTCTCGAAGTAATCGCCGACGCCGGTCGCGAGGGCGTCGAGGATCTCCTCGCAGAAGCGCGCGCGCTCCGTCGGGCGCGCGGCCTCGGGAGCCGGCAGAAAGAAGCTCTTGTGCGGCGGGACGGGGTACGCGAGGCGTGCGCGCGACGACGGGTCCATCGCGACGGCGATTCGCGCGGGAGCCTGCGCCGCATGCGCAACGAACAGCTCGTGGTCGTGCCGGAAGGTGGTGTTCTCGCCGCGCAGCCGCCGCGTGCGATCGAGATCGACCGTCACGGCCGCGAACCCCTCGCGGAAGCGGGGCGCCTCGAGCACCATGCGGCCGTTCTGGCAGACGAAGCCGCCGCCGTCGAAGACGAGCCCGTCGTTGCCGCCGAAGAGGTTGCAGTAGGCGACCGTCGCCTGGTTGTCGGCCGCGCGCGTCGCGATCATCTCGCGTCGTGTCTCTTGCACGCCCAGGCGGTACGGCGAGGCGCTCAAATTGAGCACGACGTCGGCGCCGGCGTAGCAGCGGCGCCGCATCGGTCCGTCGGGCGACCAGATGTCCTCGCAGACCTCGAGGGCGAGCGTGCCGAACGGGGTGTCGAAGACGACGTCGCCCAGCTCGATGCCGCCGCTCGACGCGCGCATGCCCGGGGCGCCGCGCGCGAAGCACCGCTCCTCGTAGAACACGTTGTAAAAGGGCAGTTTCTCCTTCGGTACGAGGCCGTGCACGCGCCCGCCCGCGACGAGCGCGGCGACGTTGTAGATGCGCTCGTCCACGGCCGCCGCCAGGCCGACGGCGAAGTACGCCTCGAGCGACGCGGTGGCCTTGGCGAAGGCGGCGAGGCCGGCCATCTGCGCCTCGACGAACGCCTTCCACTGCACCAGGTCCTCCGGCGCGTAGCCGCCGATCGATTGCTCGGGCAGGACGACCACGGTCGCGCCATCGGCGACGGCCGCGCTCACGACCTCGACCATGCGCGCCACGTTGCTCTTCACCGCGCCGACGGTGCTGTTGGCGCTGGCGACGGCGATGCGAAGGAGTCTCATGGACTTTTTCGAGGATAGTGGCGCCGGGAGTGGCGGACCAGACTTCCGCACCTTATCGTGAAAACGGGCCCCGCGGGCCGCGCCCCGGGGACCGCCACGGATCCGCCGCTGGCGCGGCCGGTCGTGCTTTGCTACGCCGCCTTCGCGATGACCTGGTCGATCGACTCCCACAAATCCCGGAAGAACCCCCAGGCCGTCCCCTACGAAGACGCCGGGGCCGTCCAGCGCGCGGGCGACGCGCTCCGCCGGATGCCGCCGCTGGTCACGTCGTGGGAGATCGAGCGGCTCCGCGACCAGATCGCGGACGCGCAGGTCGGGCGCCGCTTCGTCTTGCAGGGTGGCGACTGCGCCGAGACGCTCGCCGACTGCACGCGCGACGTCATCACGCGCAAGCTGAAGATCCTGCTGCAGATGTCGCTCGTGCTCGTGCACGGCTCGCAGGCGCCCGTCGTCCGCGTGGGCCGCATCGCGGGCCAGTACGCCAAGCCGCGCACCCAGCCCACCGAGCGCCGAGGCGACGTCGAGCTCCCGAGCTACTTCGGCGACTCCATCAACTCGCCCGAGTTCACGGCGCAGGCGCGCACGCCCGACCCGCAGCGCATGGTGCTCGCGTACCAGCACGCCGGGCTCACGATCAACTTCATCCGCTCGCTCGTCGCCGCCGGCTTCGCCGACGTCACGCACCCGGAGTACTGGGACCTCGGCTTCGACGACGTCGACCCGGCCATCCGCGCCGAGTACGAGCAAAAGGCGACCTCGCTCGCCGAGGCGCTGCGCTTCATGGCCGCCCTGGGCGAGCGCTCGTTCGCGGAGCTCGCGCGCGTCGAGTTCTTCACGAGCCACGAGGCGCTGCACCTCGAGTACGAGGCGGCGCAGGCGTGCAAGGTCCCGCGCCGCGAAGGGCACTACCTGCTCTCGACGCACTTCCCGTGGATCGGCGAGCGCACGCGCGATCCCGAGGGCGCGCACGTCGAGTTCCTCCGGGGCGTCCGAAACCCGCTGGGCGTCAAGGTCGGTCCGAGCGCCTCGCCCTCGCAGCTCCTCGCGCTGCTCGACCGCCTCGACCCGAATCGCGAGCCCGGGCGCATCACGCTCATCACGCGGATGGGCGCCGACTCGGTCCTCGAAGGCCTCCCGCCGCTCGTCCGCGCCATCCAGGAAGCGGGCCGGCGCGTGCTCTGGTCGGTCGATCCGATGCACGGCAACACGCTCCGCACCTCCTCGGGAAAGAAGACGCGCCGCTTCGACGACATCCTGCTCGAGCTCGAACGCACGTTCGACGTCCACGAAGGGCTCGGCACCCTCCTCGGCGGCGTGCACTTCGAGTTGACGGGCGAGCACGTCAACGAGTGCGTGGGCGGCGTCGTCGGCGTCACCGAGAGCGATCTCGAGCGCAACTACGAGACCGCGTGCGATCCGCGTCTCAACTACCGCCAGTCGCTCGAGATGAGCTTCCGCATCGCCAGCCGGCTCGCCAAGCGCCGCCGCATGGCGTCGGGAATTTTGCCCTCGATGTGAGATAATCCGCCCATGAAGGCAGGGCACCTCTGGGCGGTGGCGGGG
>DATIQP010000204.1:0-2900 GCA_035470765.1 Polyangiaceae bacterium
GCGCCGCGCACCGAGAGCTTCAACCTGCCGTCGCCCGTCTCGAGCACCTTCGCCGTGAGCTCCGTCCCCTCGGGGAAGTTTCGCCGTAGATCCGTGCCGCGCGCGACGCCGAGCTCGGCGGCCGGGATCAGGCCGCGCCCCTCGCGCCCCTCGGTGCCTTCGAGCTGCACGAAGACGCCGTAGCTCTCGATCCGGACCACGCGGCCCTTCACGACGGAGCCGATGGCGGCCTTCGCCGCGGGCGCGGGACGCTCGGGCGGCGCGACGAGCGCCTTGAGCGAGAGCGTGATGCGCTTCTGCCCCTTCTCGCCGTCCTTGATCTCGAGCACCTGGACCTCGACCGACTCGCCCGCGGTGATGCGGTCCGCGACCGCGATGCCGCGCTCGTGGGAGATCTCGGACGCGGGGATGAGGCCGTCGATGCCACCGAGATCGACGAACGCGCCGAAGTCTCGCACGGCGCTGACGGTCCCGCGGACGACCTTGCCGGGCTCGAGCGTGCGGAGCAGCGCCTCGCGCGCCTCGCCGGCCTCGGCCTCGAGCAGCTTGCGGCGCGAGAGCACGACGCTGCGGCCGCCGTCCTTGATCTCGGTGACCGCGAACGACATCAGCTGGCCGACGAGCGCCTTGGCGTCGACCGTCGCTCCGCGCAGCCCGATCTGGCTCATCGGGCAGAAGCCGCGGGTGCCGCGGCCGAGGTCCACCTCGATGCCGCCCTTGTTCACGCCCGTCACCTTGCCCTCGACGGCGATGCCGGCCTCGCGGGCCTGCTCGATGTGCGCGATGTCGCCCGTCTTGCCGAACGAGCGCCCGAGGCGCACGTTGCCCGTCGCCTCGTCGATCTCGACCACCTTGGCGCGCACCGTGTCGCCGACCTTGATCTCGAGCTCGCCGCTCGGCGAGAGCATCTCGACGACGTCGAGCGAGGCCTGGCGCTTGCCGTCCAGCTCGACGAAGATCGACTCCTTGCCGACCTGGACGACGACCGCCTCGATCGCGTCGCCGACGTGGACTTTGCGGTGAGCCTTGGTGGCGCCCTCCGCCTGCTGAGCTTCGAAAAGGGCGGCGAATGTATCTTCCGGCATGGTGGGCGCTGCCTAGCACGTCCGCGGACGTCCGGCGATGGGCGTCCGCAAGCCGGTCGGTGGGCGGACGCCCCCGCCGCGAACTAGAAGGTGGCCAGGACGATCACGATGGCACCCAGGACGGCGCCGATGATCGTGGTGACGATCTGGATCATGAACGCGCTGCTGAGCTTCTGGCCACTACCAACACAGGTCGGAGCGGCGGCACTGCGCGAGGTGATCGACCGTGGTGATGGGCGAGTCGCACGGGTGTGCGCGCACCGCGGCGGCGCACCGATCCAGCCGATCCCCGTCGACGCCGAACGGACACGCGTCGAGCCCGATGGCGGTCCGCTCGTCGAGCTCCGCGGCCTTCATGCAGTCGGCGGTGTCCACGAACCGCTCGCCGTCGCCGACGTGCCCGCACGCCTGTTCGTAGGCGCAGCGCGTGGTCGAGAGCATGCGGACGGCCGACTCGTTCGGCACGAGCGTCGCGCCGGTCGTCGTGGGGACGTCGAGCACCTCTGCCTCGTGGTGAGCGCAGCCGAGCGCCGAGAGCGTGGCGCCGGCGATCATCCAGCTGAGTTTCATGGCGCACCTTCACCGATGCGACATGCATAACGAGCGCCACGGGCGTCGCGGCTCAGTGTGATTTCCAGATCATCACGAACATCCGCAGATTGATCAGGACGAACCGGAAGAGCTGATACGGCAAGAACCTGCGCCAGAAGAGGACCCAGCGCGTGGGCTTCATCGCGTGCCTGCTCTGCTCGATCGATGTGCTCATGTTCGGCTCGCTCACTCCGGGATCATCCACCAGCCTGGCTTGGCCTTGGCTTTGTAGAGGAACATCGTGTGCAGGATGCGCTTGATCCAGTGGCCCGCTGAGCCGATCTCTCCGACGGTGTGGCGCAGATCGCGCCCCACGCCCGGGTACCGTTCGTAGTCGGGGACGACGGGGTACATCGTCATCGACACGGCGCTGCCTCTCCTGAAGCCCACGCCCGCGGAGGCGACGCACGCCGCACCCATCTTGCCCAGGGGAGCGGAGTGTGTGGGCTCGTCCGTCCCGCGACGGATCATGTCGACGATGCTCAGGGCGACGGTGCGGCCCATGATGCCGGAGGGCATGCCGGTCCTCGGCGGCGCCGGCGCGATGACCGTCCCGTTCTTCGTCTTGCGCGGCTTCGACAGCGCGTGCGGCGGCGCGAACGCGATCCCCACGGCGAAGACGTTGCGGTAGAGCGGCGACTGGTAGGTCTTCGGCCAGTCCTCGGGCTTGTACTGCTCGTACGGCTTCTGCGTGTAGTCCGCGTCGACGCGCATGAAGGCGTTCGGTGCGAACAGGGTGCTCGTGATGTCCTGCCCCGCGCGGTCCGTGGCGCGCAAGCCCACGCCCGTGAAGGGCGGCAAGAGCATCGCGAAGTCGAAGCGCAGCGAGTGCATCTCGCCGTCGAGCGTCTCGTAGTGGACCTCGTTCTCGTCCACCCGAGACACGTGCGCCCCGAGGATCCATTCGACGCCGCGCTCGACGAAGAGCGACTCGGCGAACGTGCTGCTCGGCACGACGTAGCCGCCGCGCTTGATCTGGAGCCCGTCCACGCCGAAATCTCCGAGCTCGGCCTCGTTCGTCAGGAACACGATGCGCGCCTTGTCGCGGACGCCGGCGTTGCGGATCTCGAACTCGAGGTTGAAGACGTACTCGAAGGCCGCCCCCTCGCACGTGCAGGAGCCGTGGCCCATGCCGACGACGAAGGTGAGCTGTTCGCCGGCCTTCATCCGCTCGATCGCGGCGCGCAGAGCGTCGGCCGTCTTCTCGGCGTGGTCGAAGGTGCA
>DATIQP010000205.1:0-8207 GCA_035470765.1 Polyangiaceae bacterium
GCTCGGCGTGCACGTCGTCGGCACGGGGGCGAGCGATCTCATCAGCGAGGGCGCGCTCGCGCTCGAGATGCACGCCTTCCTCGAGGACGTCGGCCTCACGATCCACCCGCACCCGACGCTCGGCGAGGGCATGATGGAGGCCCACATGAACGCCCTCGGTCACGCCATCCACATCCTCAACCGCTAATCACTTCTCGAGGCGCCACACTCCGTCGCGCGAGCCCGCGGCGCCGCTCGCTTGGTCGTCGCGGGTCCACGGCACGCGCAGCACGACGTACTTCGTCTGCGGCGTGACGACGCGCGACGGGCTGGCGAAGAAGATGTCCAGCGTGGCCGACGGGATCGCCAGGGGGCGCTCCGTGGTCTGGATCACCGCCTGGGACTCGTCCTTGAGCAGCACGCGCGAGCTCGGGATGGTCGGCGCCTCGCTCAGCGGCTGGCTCTCGTCGCGGAAACCGACGAGCTCGTAGCGGAGCTCGCGCGCGTCCATCCCCTTCATGTCGTCGAGCTGGCTCTCGAAGCACGCCTCGTTCTCGTCGAACGTCGTCCAGCGGTGCTTGGTGCGGCCGTCGCGCGCGACCACGGCGGCGCCGTTCGGCGCGGCGCCCGAAGCGGGATTGCCGACGCCGATCGAAGGGCCGGAGAACTCGTAACGAGCTGAGCCGCACGCGGCGAGTGCGAACGCCAGCAAGAAGGGCGCGAGCAGCGAGAGCCTCTGGGTCATCGTTCGGAGTATACTCGCGGCGTGTCGTTGACCGGGCGCACGCTTGGGGGTCGCTACAAGCTGCTCGGCCTGCTCGGCTCCGGCGGAATGGGCGCCGTTTACGAGGCGGAGCAAGTCGACCTGCGCCGCCGCGTGGCGGTGAAGGTGCTGCACGGCGCGGGCGATCGCGAGGTCGCCTCCGAGGACTTCTTGCGGTTCAAGCAGGAGGCGCTCGCGGCCGCGGGGCTCGGCCACCCCAACATCGTGCAGATCATCGACTACGAGGAGGGAGGCGGGAAGGAGCCGCCGTTTCTGGTGATGGAGCTGCTGCGCGGGACGTCGCTGTCGGCGCTCGTGAAGTCGGAGAAGCGCCTCGACCCGGGGCGCGCCGTGTCCATCGTGGTGCAGATCCTCTCGGCGCTCGGCGCCGCGCACGACGCGCGCATCGTGCACCGCGACATCAAGCCCGAGAACGTCTTCGTGTGCAGCACCTCGCCGCTCTACGAGCTCGTCAAGGTGCTGGACTTCGGCCTCGCGCGTCCGCTCGACGACCAGAACCGGCTCGCGCGCACCCGCGTCGGCTTCGTGATGGGCACGCCCGCGTACATGGCGCCCGAGCAGGCGCGCGGCGCGGCGGCCGACGTGCGCATGGACCTGTTCGCCGTGGGCGTCACGCTCTACTACGCGCTCGCGGGGCGGCGGCCCTTCGAGGGGCCCACGACGAGCGCGCTGCTGCAGGCGATCCGCCGCCAGCCGCCCCTGCCGCTCGACTCGCTCCGGCCGGAGCTCGATCTCGGGCTCGTCCGCGTCGTGGAGAAGTCGCTCTCCAAGGACCCCGAGCAGCGGTTCGCCACGGCCCGCGACTTCGTGGAGGCGCTCGCGCCGTACTGGCCGCAGCGAACCGCGAGCGGCTCGCAGGATGCGGTGGTGCCCGCGCGGCCGCCGGCGACCTCGACGAAGCAGGAGCGGAGGGCGGCGCGCTCCGACGTCCGGACCGCGGGCGGCCCGCGCGCGCACGACACCGACGAGGAGCCGCCGCCGCGCCTCGCCTTCGCGAGCGTCTGGCCCGCGATCGCCCCGGGAATGGTCCGCCTGGCGCGCTTCGCGCCCGACGGCCGCTCCGCGCTCGCGATCGGGCCTGCCGGCCTCGCGCGGTGGGTCGAGGGCGAGGGGTGGGGAGCGCGCCCGCTGCCGCGCGGATGGAAGGCCGCCGAGGTGCGAGGCTTCGCGTTCGGGCCGAACGGCGAGGCCCTGCTCTTCGCCGAGGGCGGCAAGGCCGAGTTCCGCGTCGCGGGCGGCGGCTTCGAGCCGTTCATGCACGGCGCCGAGATCGCCACGAGCGCGGCGCACGTGGACGACATCTCGACGGTGGCGCTGGCAGGCGTCGACACGCGGCTCGCCTCCGTCACCGGCTCCGCGGCTGGTGCCGCGATGGCGGGCGACGCCGTCGTGGTCGAGCGGACGCGCACCGACCGGCGCGCGTACCCCATCGCCGCCCGTCGCGTGTTGTTCGACGTGACGCGCGCGGCGGGGACGCTCGTCGCGTGCGGCGAGAAGGGTGCCTTCTGCCTCATCGCGTCCGGCCGTGTCCACGCGCGCGTGCTCGGGCAGGCCACCTGGCGCGCGGTCGCGCCGCTCGATGGCGGTGGCGTGGTGGCCGTCGGCGACGACGGCGCGTTCGTCCGACTGGAGCGAGCCACGCCGGAGCACCTCGCCACCGCGGCGCCGCTCCGGGTCGGCGTGGACGACCTGTTCCTCGTGCGCGCCGCGGGCGACGTCGTCTGCGCGCTCGGTCGGAGCCACAACGTCTACGTGAGCATCGCTGGCGGCCCCGTCGAGGCCATCGCCGTGGACCTTCACGCCCCCGTGCGCGCCGCCGCGCTGGGCTCGGGCGTGCTGCGGCTCGCGCTCGACGACGCCTCGATCGTCGAAGCGCCGCTCTGAGGGCCACCCCGGGCTAAAGCCCGGGGCAGGCGCAGAAACCATGCAAGCACCCCAGCCAAAGTCCGCCTCGAGGCGGACTCGCGACAGAAGCGAGCGCGTGATCGAGCGCGCTGAACGATGGGAGCCCGCCGAAGGCGGGCTTTGATAGGGCTGACAGGTCGATCTTCTGCCTGCCCCGGGCTTTAGCCCGGGGCGGCCCAACTCAGCGTCGCCCCTTGAACCCCATCATGTTCTGCACCACCGCCTCGCTCTCCTCGGCGACCGCCTCCTGCTCGCGTGCCCGGTCGGCGCAGTCCTCGCAGAGCTTGCGGGCCTTGCCGCCGACCTTCACGGTGACCAGCGAAGCGACCTCTTCTTCACACTCTTTGCAGACCGGCATGGCGCTCATTTTACCCGGGTTTACGCCTCTGGCGCAGAGCCAAAATCGGTCGCATGTTACGGGGATGGTCGCTACGCTAGTCACCTGCCCCGCGGCTCTTGCCGCGATGGCCGTAGGAGAATCGTGATGGGAATCTTCGACCGGATGGGCAAGGTCATCTCGAGCAACTTCAACGCCCTGCTCGACAAGGCCGAGGACGACAAGAAGCTCCTCGAGCTGAACGTCGACGAGATGGCCTCGCAGCTCAAGGCCGCGCGCCAGGAGGTCATCAGCGCCGTCGCCGCGGAGAAGCAGCTGAAGAAGAAGGTGGACGACCTCAACGGCGAGGCTGAAAAATGGGACAAGCGCGCCGAGCTCGCCCTCAAGAGCGGCGACGAGGCGCTCGCCCGCGAGGCGCTCAAGCAGAAGCGGCGCGTGGTGGGCGAGGCTGACGCGGCCGAGAGGTCGCGCCAGGAGGCGCGCAACCAGGCACTCGAGATGAAGGACGAGCTCGACCGGATGGAGAAGAAGCTCGAGGACGTCAAGATGCGCAAGAACACGATCGCCGCCCGCGCCCAGCAGGCGAAGGCCGGCGGCGGCGCGGAGGGGCTCGGCGCCAGAGGCGGGTCGAGCGCCTTCGACAACTTCCGCAAGCTCGAAGAGAAGATCGAAGGCCGCGAGGCCGAGTCCGCCGCAATGGCGGAGGTCGAGGACGCCCTCGGCACCAAGGAGAAGCAGGATCTCGAGGCGAAGTTCCGCGATCTCGAGCGCGGCATGGGCGGCAAACCGGGCGCATCGGGGGAGAGCGCCATCGACGAGGACCTCGCGGCGCTCAAGAAGCGCATCCGCGTCTGACGACCAGATGACCTCCGGAGGCTCCATCTCCGAGAGGGGGGCCCGAAGCGGTGAAGCGTTCATCGTGGCGTGCTGTCGAATGCCGAGCGCGGGCGTCAGCGTGCGCGGTCCGCACAAGTACCTCGATCGCGCGCGCGCGCTGGCGCGCCGCGCGGAGGCCCTCGGCGCGCACCTCGTCGCGTGGGGTTCGACCACCGTGTCGTTCGCGTGGGATCTCGAGGGGGAGGAGGAGGCCATCACGCTCGCCGTCGGGTTGCACGACCCAGCCGCGCCCCTCGAGGCCCAGTGGACCTGCGGCATCGCCGAGGGGGAGCTCGAGCCGCTCGCGCCCAAGAGCGTCCAGGGGGACCCGCGCGCCGGGCTCGCCTGGGGCGAGCCGCTGCTGCGCGCGACCGCCCTCGCGCGCATCGCAGCGTCGGGCGAGGTGCTGCTCGACGCCAGCCTCTCGGCGCTGCGCGGCGGCGATCTCGCGTCCGCGGGGGTGCGCGCCGGCGTCGACGTCGATCGCGAGTTCAGCGGGGTGAAGCTCGATCTGGTCTCGCCATGGCTGCGCCGCGCCTCGCAACCGGGCGCGCCAGCCCCCGAGAGCACCAGCGCGGAGAGCGAGGACCCCGACGCCTTCGCGACACGCATGCTCGAGCTCACGCGGCGCGCCCTCGTCACCGGCAACAGCCAGTCGTTGCAGCGTCTGAGCGAGGGTCTGCGAGCCACCGGCGAGCACGACGCGCTTGCGGACCGCATGCGTGCGATGGCGCGGCTTTCGCGCGGACAGATCGACGAGTCGCTGCGGGCGCTTCGCCAGAGCCGCACCGCAGCGGAGGGCGAACCGGCGGGGGTTCGATGCCAGGCGTCGCTCGCGCTCGCCTTCGCGCTGCAGACCGCGGGCTTGCCCGACGAGGCGTTGCTCGAGGCGCTCGACGCGCTCGCGCGGGCGAGGGAAGGGAGCGACTCTCGCGCTCAGGCCGCGTGCCTCGCGTTCCTCGCCAAGCTGTTCGCGCGGGTCGGCGCCGCGGACGGCGCCAAGAAGATCGGGATCCAGCTGGCCGCGCTCGGACGACGGCCGAGCTTCCTCGCGTTGAGCGAGGTCGAGGATCCGAGGCCCCCGAAGTAGCGAGTCGAGCTAGTCTACGACGCCGTGCGGTTGATCCTCGGTGCCACGACCCTCCTCCTCCTCGCCTGCAGCAGCGGCGACGACTCCAACGTCGACGCTTCGGCGCCGGACTCGGCGGCGGACTCGACCTCTCCTCCTCCGGACGCCGCGCCGCCGCCCGGCGACGCCACGAAGACCGAGGCCGCGCCGCCTCCTCCTCCTCCGTGCCCCGTCATCGTCGACGCGTCCTTCCCCGACGCGTACTACCCGTCGCCGAACGTCCCGTGCACCAAGGCCGGGGACCCTTGCGCCCTTCCGCCGAGCGAGTGCGTCTTCGACACCTACCGGGTCCGCTACCTCAAGGGTTACTGCTCGTCGTCGCTCTCTTGCGTCTTCACCTACTCGCGCGAGGAGTGCAGCGGCTCCGATCCGGTCGGCTGCGACGCGGGCGCGTGCACGTGCGGTCCCTGAGGCCCGGCGACGGAGGAAGCGTCATCGAGCTCGCCGCGTAGAACGAGAGGTGATGACCCACCTCCGAGGGCGCGTGCTCATGCTCTCCCTCTCCCCGCTGGGGCTGCTGACGATGTGCGGTGGGAGCTCGCCGTCCGCGCCGCCGGCCAAGTCGCCCGAAGAGGCCGCGCGCGACGCGAAGAGCCGGGAGCTCGACGCGCTCTACAAGGAGGAGCCGAAGACGCCGTACGTCCTCGATCGCACGCACGCGTTTCGGGCTTCGCGCGAGTGCGGCCAGGGGCCGTTCCGCGCCGAGGTCACGGGGCTGGAGGCGAAGTACGGCGAGCGGGTCGACGTGTACGCGTGCGGACCGCGCGGGCTCGCGGGACGCGTGCGCGTCAGCGCCGACGGCTACGGAGACTCGACCGGCGATGGCCTCGCCTTCGGCTACCTCGGCGCCGACAACGCGCGCTGCAAGGCCTCCGACGCCGAGATCGCGCGCGTGCCCGACGCAGGGTCTTCCAGCGCAGCGAGCCCGGGACCCTCGGGCGGGCGCGCGGCGAAGACCGCAGCCGCGAAGCCGGCGGAGAGCGAGCAGCTCCGCGAGGAGGCCACCGTGGCGCTCGAGGAGGGCAAGTGCCCCGCCGGTATGCGTCACGAGTACCTCGCCTCGACGGAGTACCGGGCCTCGCTGCCTCTCCACGGCAAGGTCCACGTCGAGATCTGGTCGGCCGAGCCCAACGATCTGCGCGACGTGCTGTTCGTCGTCCAGCAGCTCCGCGTGGACCCGAGCATGACGGACGCCGGGTGGGACAAGCTCCGGAAGGACAAGGACGCCTGGTACGCGCGCTTCGCGGCGTTCGAGAAGTCGCACGACGACATGTTCATCCACGACGAGGATGCCGGCTTCGCGCCGCCCCCGCCGCCGAAGGCCGAAACCCAGCCGCCCAAGCCGAGCGTCCACGCCGAGTGGGTCCCAGGCTACTACCACCGCACCGGGACCGCATGGGCGTGGATCCCCGGATGGTGGCGCGTCCCGGACGCGGACGTTCAGCAGAAGCTCACCGTCGTCGCGCCGACCGCGCCGCCGCCGCCGCGTGACGAACCGCGCGCGCGCGAGGAGGTCGCCCCCGCGCCCGAGGCGGTCTGGGCGCCGGGCCAGTGGCAGTGGGACGGAACGCGCTGGGTGTGGGTCACCGGCGCGTGGAGGATGCCACCGCGGCAGGGAATGGCGTGGCAAGCGCCGCGCTGGCATCCGGAGGCCCGCGGCTTCGTCTTGGTCCCTGGCGGTTGGTCCGTGCGCGTGCGATGAAGCACCCATGATCGACAGCGCGGAGGCGGCGCAGCGGCTCGCCACGGCAATCCTCGACGACATCACTCTCGAAAACGACGCCCGTGTTCGCGACGCGCAGGACGTCGAGCAGGAGCTCGCCCCCGAGATCGAGGAAGGCCGCCGGCTGTTTCGGTCCCGCGTCGCGCCGGAGCTACACAAGGTCTTCGAGGACGAGCTCCTCGCGTGGCGAGGCCGCGCCAAGGACCGCGCCGCCGCGCTCGCGCCGGCCAAGGTCGACGTGAGCCGCCTGCTCTTGCTCGCGGCGCTCGTCGCGGCGCTCGGAGCCGTGGTCACCTGGCTCACGCTCCGGCGCTGATCTGCCTCACCGAGCGACACCGTTCGCCTCTGCAACGCGAACAGCGATTGCACCGAGGTCGCGTACAACAAGTGTTGCACGTTCACGATGGGCAGCCAGACGACGACGTTCTGCGCAAACCAGCAGATCGCCAGCGCCGCGGACGCCGGCTGCATGTGAGGCTCAGCGGGCGCGCTCGACGCGCCCGTCGGCGTGCCGGGCGAAGCGCCCCGCGTCGCGCGGGTGGACGGGCTCGTCGCTCGGCCACTGCCAGCCGCCGAAGCGCGTCCGCCGGTAGTCCATCATCGCGCGCTCGATCTCGGCGCGCGTGTTCATGACGAAGGGCCCGTATTGCACGACGGGCTCGCCGATCGGGCGACCCTGCAGGAGAAGAAGTTCGCATGTGCCGTCGCCCGCCTCCAGGCGCACCTCCCGATCGCTGCGCACGATCACCCCGGCGTGCGAGCGCTGCACGTGCTCGCCGACGCCGAGCGACGGGCCAGCGAAGAAGTTCAGGGTGCGAACGGTCTTGGGGTGCGTGGCGGGCGGCAGCGTCCACACGGCGCCGGGCTCCATGCGCACGCACCAGATGGCGACGTCCGTGTCCGGGCGCGACGCCCACGAGCGCGGCGGAGGCGGCGGCGCACGCTTGCCGTCGAGCCGGCCGGCGACGACGGTGACCTCGGTCTTGCGGCCCGCCTCGTCGGAGAAGACGCAGCGCGGGATGTCCTGATCCCAGAGCATGGCGAAGTGCGGCGCGGTGAGCTTGTCGTCGCTCGGGAGGTTGAGCCAGATCTGGAACAGCTCGACCGGGTTCGGCTCGTTCTGCTCCAGCAGCGGGAACATCTCGCAGTGGACGATGCCGCCACCGGCCGTGAGCCACTGGACGTCGCCGCGGCCGAAGCGCGCCGTGGCGCCGAGCGAGTCGGAGTGATCGATGAAGCCCCGCCGGGCGATGGTCACCGTCTCGAAGCCGCGGTGCGGGTGCTGCGGGAAGCCTGGCACCTTCTGGCCATGGTACATGCGCCAGCCGTCCTTGCCGGCGAAGTCCTGGCCGATGGCGCGGCCGGCGAGCGACGCGGCCGGTCCGAGCCGCTCGTTGCCCGCCGGGTACGCGTCGACGTGGTGGACGCAGAAGAGGAAGGGATCTGCGGTCTCCCAGGGGAAGCCGAGCGGCCG
>DATIQP010000206.1:0-12642 GCA_035470765.1 Polyangiaceae bacterium
AACTCGGGCGCCGGCTGGACGTAGACGTCGAGCTCGAGCCCGGGCGGCGCGCGGTCCGCGAGCATCGACGAGGCGACGCCCGCGCGCTTGCGGCGGCGCATCTCGTAGCGCACCACGTCGACCGTGAGGTGGGCCTCGCCCGGGTGCGCCTTCGGGCTCGACGAGATGGAATACGCCCTGGGAGCGAGCGGGCGCAGGCTCTCGACGAACGTCTGCAGCGGAGGGGTCTCGGTCCGCATGGAGACCAGATCGATCACGTGCACGTCCGCGGATTTCGGCAGACCGCACGCCTCGAAGAGCCGGCTGTCGACGTGCTGCAGATCGAGGTGCACCGACAGCGCGTCGCGCAGCCCCATGGTGCCGCCGCCGCGCGCGCCCTCGTGCATCGCGCCCTTCAGGGTCACCGGCTCGTCGCCTTTGGCTCCGAGCTTGGACAGGATCTCGTCGACCAGGGCTGGATCGTTCTCGGCGAAGACGCCGAGCGAATCGCCGCACTCGTAGACGAGCTCCGGATCGATCGAGAGCTCGACGTGGAGGGCCTCCTTGGTCGACCCGGCGCCGCAGAGCGAGCGCGTGCGCAGCACCCGTGCCGAGGCCGGGTTCCGTCGGGTGCCCGGGGGGTGGATGCGCGAGGTCGAGGGGGCAGGCGCGGGCGCGACGGCACCCGCCGAGGCGGGCTCGGGCGGTAGCTCGGCGAGCCTCGCGAGGACGGCGTCGAGCCACGCCTGCCATGGCTCCTCGTAGTCGACGTCGCAGTCCTGCCGATCGACGATGCGCGTCGCCCCGAGCTCGCCGAGCTTCGCGTCGAAGTCCTTGCCGCACTGAGCGAAGCGGTCGTAGGTCGTGTCCCCGAGGCCGCACACCGCGAAGCGAAGCCGCGGCAGCGGCTCGGTGCGGGCCATGAGCGCGCCGTGCAGCGCCTCGGCGTTCGACGGCGGGTTGCCGTTACCGTACGTGCTCGTGACGACGAGCACGGTGCCGAGCGCGTCGAGCTGGGCGACGTCGAAGCTCGACATGTCGACCACGGCCACCTCGTGGCCGGCCTTCATCAACGCCGCGCCGGTGCGGTCGGCGAGGTCCGCCGAGTTGTTCGATTCGCTGCCGAAGAGCACGTAGATCACTGGCGCACGCTCGCTGATGGATTCGCTTGTACTCGAACTCGGCGCCCGTGTGCATAATGCCCGCCCATGGCGCGTTCGGATCGACCCATCGACGTACTCCTCTGGGGAGCCACCGGCTTCACCGGGCGCCTCGTCGCCGACTACATCGCCCGCACCCACGCCGATCTGCGGGTGGCGCTCGGCGGCCGCAGCGCCGGAAAGCTCGAAGCGCTCAAGGCCGAGCTCGCCGGGGTCGAGCCACGCTGCTCGTCCTGGGCCGTCCGCGTCGGCGACGCCCACGACGTCGCCGCGCTCGATCGCATGGTCCCCGAGGCGAAGGCGATCGCGTCCACCGCCGGCCCGTTCCTTTCGTACGGCCGCGAGCTCGTCGCCGCCTGCGCGCGCCACGGCACCGACTACTGCGACATCACGGGCGAGGTGCCCTTCGTCCGCGAGGTCATCGACCTGCACGACGCCCGCGCCCGCGAGACCGGCGCGCGCCTGGTCTCGTTCTGCGGGATGGACTCGATCCCGAGCGACCTCGGCGTCTACGCCCTCCAGAAGGCCGCGACCGAGCGCGGCGGCGAGCCGTGCGCCTTCGCCACGTTCGTGATGGTCCGGGCCACCGGCGGCATCAGCGGCGGCACCGTGGCGAGCATGCTCGTGCTGATGGAGCAAGCGGCCGCCGACCCGCGTGTCCGCGAGATGCTCGACGACCCTTACGCGCTCGCCCCGCGCGGCGGCGTGGGCGCGCACGACGCCGAGGGCGCCGTCTACGACGCCGAGCTCGGGAAGTGGACGGCTCCGTTCCTCATGGGCATCGTCAACTCCCGCGTCGTGCACCGGAGCAACGCGCTGCTCGGCTTCCCTTACGGCCGCGCGTTCCGCTACGAGGAGCGCGTGGCGATGGGGTCGGGCGCGCGCGGGTGGCTCCGGGCACGCGCCATGTCCGGCGGCTTCGCCGCGGCGCCGGGCGCTCTGGCGCTCAAGCCCGTCCGCTCCCTCGCCAAGCGCTTCGCCCCCGCGCCGGGCGAAGGGCCTTCGCGGGAGAAGCGGGAAGGCGGCGGCTTCACCGTCCGCATCACGGGCCGAGACGGCGCGGGCCAAATGCGTGCAACATGCACCATCACGGGCGAGCGCGACCCCGGCTACGGCGAGACCGCCAAGATGCTCGGCGAGTCCGTCGTGTGCCTGGCCTCGGGCGATGGCTCGCCCGACGGCGGCGCCCTCACGCCCGCGGCGGCGATGGGCGACCCGCTCCTCGCGCGCCTGCGGGCCCGGAAGATGAGCTTCGACGTCGAGCTGAGGTGACTCGTTCGGTCGGCGCCCCGTGCTAGGCTCGGCGCCGTGCCGAAGAAAAATCGCTGGCTGCAAGCGGCCGCGCGGGCACGCGCCGGAGCGCGCAACGCCCTCGAGCTCGTGCGCGTCGGCCGGCTGGCCGATCCGTACGGCGCCCCCTTCGAGATCGTCGACACCGGCCCGCACCATCGCCTGCGCCGCTACGGCGTGAACGGCGCCTCGCACGACGGCCACGCCCCCGTCGCGCTGCTGATCCCCCCGCTCATGGTCACGGCGGAGGTCTACGACATCGCGCCCGACGTCTCGGCCGTGGCCGCCCTAGGCTCGCGCGGCATCCAGCCCTTCGTCATCGACTTCGGCGCGCCCGAGCACGAAGAGGGCGGCATGCGCCGCACCCTCGACGATCACGTCCGCGCCGTCGACGCGGCCATCACCGCGGCGCGCGAGATCGCCGGCCGCGACGTCCACCTCTGCGGCTACTCGCAGGGCGGAATGTTCGCCTACCAGGCCGGCGCGTTCCGCCGAGGCGCCGGCGTCCGCTCCATCGTCACCTTCGGCAGCCCGGTCGATCTCCACCGCAGCCTGCCCGCCGTCCGGCGCGACGTGGCCGGCGCGCTGGTCGAGCTCGTCGAGCCCGCCGCCAGGAAGTTCGTCGAGAGCATCGAGGGCCTGCCCGGCGTGGTGACGAGCACCGCGTTCAAGGTCGTCAGCACGCGCAAGGAGATCCAGCAGCGCGTCGATTTCGTGCGCACCCTGCACGACCGCAACGCGCTCGTGCGGCGCGAGGCGCGGCGGCGCTTCCTCGGGGGCGAGGGCTTCGTCGCGTGGCCGGGCCCTGCGCTGCGCGCGTTCCTGGACGACTTCATCGTCCACAACCGGATGCTCTCCGGCGGCTTCGTCATCGACGGGCGCACCGTCACGCTCGCCGATCTGCGCTGCCCCATCCTCGCCTTCGTCGGCGAGACCGACGAGATCGCCCGGCCGCCCACGATCCGCGCCATCGCGACGGCGGCGCCGGACGCCGACGTGTCCTTCGCGTCGGTGCACGCGGGCCACTTCGGCCTGGTCGTCGGGAGCCGCGCCATGACGCGCACGTGGCCGACCGTCGCCGAGTGGGTGCTCTGGCGCGACGGGCTCGGGCCGAAGCCGTCTGCGCTCGCCTCGAAGCACGATCGCCCCGAGCCGGACGACATGGACGTCGACCTCGACGTGGACGTGGAGCTCTTCTTCGACACCCTGGCCAAGTCCGCGCGCCACGCGTGGAGCCGCCTCGGCGATGTGGCCGCGAGCGCCTCGGACGCGCTCGACGCCGTGCGCTACCAGGAGCCTCGCCTGCGCGCGCTCGCCGAGCTCGGGCCCGAGACGCGAACGAGCCCTGCCCTGCACCTCGCGGAGCGCGCGAAGGAGTCGCCCGAGACGACGTTCTTCCTCTGGCGCGATCGAGCGTTCGTCTACCGCGAGGCCGACGCGCGCGTGACGAACGTCGCCCTCGGCCTGTACGCGTGCGGGGTGCGCCCGGGCGATCGCGTCGGCGTCGTGATGGGCTCGCGCCCGAGCTTCCTCTCGATGGTGACCGCGCTCGGCCGCCTCGGGGCGGTCGCCGTGATCGCGCCGCCCGACGCGGAGGCCGCGACGCTGCGGGCGGGGTTCGACACCGAGCAGATCGCTCATGTCGCGTCGGACCCCGATCACGCCGAGCGCGTGCGCGAGGCTACGGGCAGGACGGTGCTCGTCCTCGGCGGCGGCGGCGAGGCCCGGACGCTCCCGCCCGGCCTCGTCGACATGGAGGCCATCGACCCGTCCACCGTCCAGCTACCCGCGGACTTCCGGACGAACCCCGGCAAGGCGCGCGACCTCGCCGTCGTCCTGCTCCGGCCCGCGAGCGACGGCTCGCTTCGAGCCGCGCCGGTCACCAACCACCGCTTCGCGCTGTCGGCCCTCGGCGCCGC
Organism: Polyangiaceae bacterium; assembly: GCA_035470765.1. Classification (GTDB taxonomy): domain Bacteria; phylum Myxococcota_A; class Polyangia; order Polyangiales; family Polyangiaceae; genus DASXHD01. The sequence continues at coordinate 4,349 of DATIQP010000206.1, forward strand.
CGCCGCGTGCACCATCAAGCCGAGCGACACCGTCTACTGCTGCATCCCGCTCCACCACCCGACGAGCCTGATGGTGAGCGTCGGCGCCGCGATCGCGTCGGGCGCGCGCCTCGCGCTCGCCGACGGCTTCGACGCAGAGCGCTTCGCCGGGGACGTGCGCCGCACCGGCGCCACGGTCGTGTTCTACGCCGGCGACATGCTCCGCCCGCTGCTGCGGCAGCGCACCGCGCGCGGCGAGCGCTCGCTGCCCGTGCGACTCTTCGCGGGGAGCGGCATGCGGCCGGACCTTGCGCGCAAGCTCCGCGATCGCTTCGGCATCGCGTCGATGGAGTTCTACGCGGGCACGACGCAGCACGCGATCCTCGCCAACGTCTCCGGCGACAAGCCCGGCGCGCTCGGGCGGCCGCTGCCCGGCAGCGATCCCATCTCCATCGTCCGTGTCGACACCACGACCGGCGAGCCCTCGCGCGACGCGCAGGGCGAGCTCGTCTCGGTGCCGCGCGGCGAGACGGGCTTGCTCGCGGTTCGGGCCGCGCGCGAATGGGTGCCCACGCGCGACGTCGTGCGGCGGGACGACGACGGCGACTACTGGTTCGTCGACTCGCTCTCGGGCTTCGTCAAGCCCCGCGGAGCCTCCAGCGTCGTGTCCACGCGGCGAGTCGAGGACGTGCTCTACGAGCACGCCGACGTCGACTCCGCGGCCGCCTTCCTCGCCGACGGTCTGCTCCACGCGGCCTTCGTCGCCCCCGAGCCTACCGACCTCTATCGCGATCGCGCGCTCGGCGCCCTGGCCGCCCTGCCCGACGGCGAGCGGCCCGCCCGCGTCTTCCTGGTCGACGCCCTCCCGCTGACGGAGGGCTTCCGCCCGCGCAAGCGAGGCCTCCCGCGCGATCCGCGCGACGCCCGGGTCCGCGAAGCGTACCAGTGGAGCGAGGCCACCGGGTACGTGCGCCTCACCTCGTGACCTCGATCGCGATCGAGGGCCCTTGCCCCCGGCGAGCGCGTGGAGGATCGTACGCGGACGCATGCTTCGCCTGGCGCACTGGGTGGGAGGATCTCTCGTGGTCGCGGCCGTGCTCGTCGCGTGCGGCGCGCGCACCGGTCTGCTCGCGCCCGACGAGGTCGCCGAGGCCGGCCCGGACGCGGCGCACCGCAAGGACGCGACGCCCGACGTCGAGCCCGACGTGCCCCTCCTCGATGCGAGCAAGCAGGACGCGTTCAAGAGCGACTGCCCGGACGCCGACTCGACGCTCGTCTACGTCGTCAGCGAGAGCAACGAGCTTCTCAGCTTCTATCCGCCGTCGGCGAGCTTCAAGCTCATCGGCGTCCTGAACTGCCCTGATCCGGGCGCGAACCCCTTCTCGATGGCGGTCGACCGAAAGGGCGTCGCGTACGTCGAGTACGACGACGGCAAGCTCTTCAAAGTGAGCACCGTCGACGCGTCGTGCCAGCCGACGAGCTTCGTCCCCAACCAGGGTGCGTTCAACACCTTCGGCATGGGCTACGCCACCGTCGGCGCGGGGCCGGCCGAGGAGCTCTTCATCGCCTCGGGGGACGGCGTGCTCGGCAAGATCGACACGACGAGCTTCGTCGTCGCCACCGTGGGCCCGTTCGTCCCGCAGGTCGGTCGTGCCGAGCTCACCGGCACCGGCGACGGGCGGCTCTACGCCTTCGTCGCGCCGGGCAACACGGGCGGCAGCGCCGTCGCGGAGATCGACAAGACCAACGGCGACGTCCTCGGCGAGGACCCGCTGCCGCAGGTCGATCAGGGCATGGCGTGGGCCTTCGCGTTCTGGGGCGGCTCGTTCTGGCTCTTCACCGACCCCGGCCCGCAGACGACGTGGCGCTACGATCCGGTGACCAAGACATCCACCGTCGTCGCGAACTACTCTTCCCCCATCGTCGGCGCCGGCGTGTCGACGTGCGCACCTCAATAGGGAGCTCCAGATGGCCGGTCGCGTTTCATTCATAGGAGCAGGGCCCGGCGATCCGCGGCTGCTCACGCTGCGCGGCGCGGAGCTGCTCGCCGCCGCCGACGCGGTGCTCTACGACGAGGACGTCCACCCCGAGGCGCTCGAGCTCGCGAAGCCGGGCGCCGAGAAGGTCCGGGTGCCGCGCTCGAACGAGCCGGCGGCCAACGTCCCCGACCTGGTGGCGCGCGCCCGGCTCGGCTCGAACGTCGTCAGGCTGTTCTACGGCGATCCCTTCGCGTTCCGCGGCGGCGGCATCGAGCTCGCGGGCGTGCGTCAGGCCAACCTGGACGTCGAGGTCGTGGCCGGGGTGATCGCGCCGACGGCCGCCGCGGCCTACACCGGGCTCGCGCTGTCGCGCTACGAGGACATCACGCCGAGCGTCGCGCTCGCGGTCGTCAACGACGCCGAGGAGCTGCACGACTGGCGCAAGCTGTCGCTCGCGACCGACACGCTCGCCCTCATCACGGACATCGAGCAGGTGCTCGAGATCACGCACACGCTGACCTACTACGGCCGCAAGCCGACCACGCCGGCGGCGCTGGTGCGCGACGTCTCGCTGCCGTCGCAGAAGGTGGCGCTCGACACGCTGGTCGGCATCCGCAAATACATCCAGGACTTCGGGTCGGGCACGGTCCTGCTCGTCGTCGGCGAGTCCATCGCCGGGCGGGACGCGCTGCGCTGGTTCGACACGCGGCCGCTCTTCGGCCGGCGGGTGCTGCTCACGCGCACCGCGGAGCAGGCCAAGCGCACCGCGGCCTCGCTGCGCGAGCGCGGCGCCGAGCCCGTCGTCGTGCCGACCATCCAGCTCTTCCCGCCGGAGGATCCCGCGCCGCTCGAGAAGGCGGCGCGCGAGCTCGGCACGTACGGGTGGGTCGCGTTCACGAGCGAGAACGGCGTGCGGACGTTCTTCGAGTGCTTGACGCGTCAAGGTTTGGACGCGCGCGTTTTCGGCGGCGTGCGCATCGGGGTCATCGGCCCGGGCACCGCCGCCGCGCTCGCGGAGCACGGGCTGCGTGCGGACGTGACGGCCAAGGAGTTCCGCGGCGAGGGCCTCGCCCAGGCGATGCTGGACGCGATGGGCGCGGCCAAGCAAGGCGCTCGCGTTCTGATCGCGCGCGCCAAGGAGGCGCGCGAGGCGTTGCCGGAGTCGCTGCGGGCCGCAGGCTGCCAGGTCGACGTCGTCGCGGCGTACGAGACGCGCGCCGCGCCGCGCGAGGTCGTCGGGCGCGTGCGCGAGCTGCTCGAGAAGCGCCTCGTGGACGCCGTCACCTTCACGTCGGCGAGCACCGTCCAGGGCCTGTGCGAGGCGCTCGGCGAGGACGCGCCGTCGCTTTTGTCGAACGTGATCGTCGCGAGCATCGGCCCGATCACCACCGAGGCCGCCGCCGCCCGGGGCATCGCGGTCACCATCACGGCCTCCACTTACACACTCGACGGGCTGCTCATGGCCCTCGAAAGCGCATTTTCCCGTGTAAAACCGGTCGGTTCGCCCGCTCGTTGACAGCTTGCCCAGCGGGGGGCGATCTTTCTACCCTCTCTCACATGTCCCTGAGCTCCCTCATCGTCCAGCGCGAGATCGCGACGATCCGCCAGGTCGAAGAGGCACTGGCGAGGCAGGTGCTCTATGGCGGCGACCTCGCCACCAACCTGCTCGAGGTCGCCCCGATCGAGGAGTGGCGGCTCGCGGTGACGTACGCGGACTCGTTCAACCTTCCGGCCGCGCCGCCCGGCCGCCTGCCCACGCCGCCGGCCGAGCTCCTGTCGCTCATCCCGGCGGAGATCGCGTCGAAGCGAACGCTCATCCCGCTCTCCGGGGACGCGAAGGCGCTCGTCGTCGCGACGTCGGAGCCGCTCTCTCCGCTCGATCAGGAGCAGCTCGTCTTCTCGCTCGGCGTGAAGATGGAGGCGCGTATCGCGCTCTACCCGCGCGTGCGCGAGGTGCTCGCCCTCGCGTACGGCATTCCTCTCGACCGCCGCATCGAGCGCCTGCTCGCGAAGCTCACGAGCGCGAGCCAGGAGGCGCCGATCTCGAACCCCTCTTCGCTCAAGAGCGCGATCCTCGCCGGAGCCGCGAGGCCCTCGTCGGTGCCGCCTCCGTTCAAGCTCAGCTCGGCGTACGGCGTGTCCGCGTTGCGCTCGCCGCTCGCTCCTCAGAACCGCGAGGAGACGCCGTCGGTGCCCGAGATCGAGACGGGCGAGCGCGAAGAGCCCATGACGCCCGCGGTCCGGTTTCCGATCGCGCAGCCGTCGGCGCCCGTCGAGCCCGAGCCGTTCATACCCGTGCCGCGCTCGACGCGAGCGGGCTTCCCGGCCCCGGCGCCGAACAGCCCCGTCGACGCAACGCCGGCGCCGGCCGTCACCGTTCCAGCTCCCGCGAGGCACGCGACCGATACATACCCCGCCGCGCGCGAGGCCGCGCCGCCTGCGCCGGCCACGCCGTCGACGCCCGCTCCCGCCACGTTCGTCAAGGCGACGACCAACGTCGCCAGGCCCATCCGCCGGCGCCGCGGCCCGCTCACTTTCAAGACCGCGAAGGCGGAGCTCGAGCAAGCCACCGATCGCGACGCGCTGCTCGATCTCTTCTTCGAGTTCGCCCGCCAGTACTTCGACTACTCGGCGCTCTTCATCGCGCACGGCGACATCGCCGAGGGGCGCGACGCGTTCGGCGACGGCACGCCCGGCGACAAGGTCGTCGGCATCGGCGTTCCCCTCGACCTGCCGAGCATGCTCGCCACCGCCCGCGAGCAGAGGGCGCCGGTCTTCGTGCGGCCGGCCGCCGAGGGCATCGACGAGGTCCTGCTGGGCGACCTGCGGCGCAGCGCCGACGTCGAGGCGCTCGTGCTTCCGGTCCTCGTGCGCGGGCGCGCGGTCGCGCTGCTCTACGCCGACGCGGGCAGCACGGGGATCGATCGCACCGCGATCGACGACGTGCTCGCCTTCGCGACACTGACGGGCCAGGGCTTCGAGCGGCTCATCGTCCGCAAGAAGCTGGTGGGCTTCGCGGCCGGCACGCCGAAGACGGCGGCCGGCAAGCTCGACCTCGGCGCCGCGCCGCTGCCGCTCCCGACGAAGACGCCCTCCGGCCCGCCGCAGGACAAGGTGTCGCGCGCGGCCACGCTCGGGCGCGCGCTCTTCGGGAAGAAGGACGGGGACGGCGCCGGCGCTCTGCCGAGCGATCGCCCCGGAGCCTTCGCGCCGGAGCCCGAGCCCAGCGAGCCTCCGTCCCCGTGGTCGCGCACCGGCCGCACGTCGCCGGAGACGCCCCAGGCTCGCGGCATCATGCCGCCCGTGCTCGCGCCGGGCGCGGAGGTGCCGGTCCAGCAATCGCCGGAGCCGCACGCCCCGCCGGTCGCTCCGCCGGGCGTGCTGGTGGGCCGGCCCCCGAGGCCGCGATCGCAGCACCCGTCGAACCGGCCGCCGCCGCCTCAGGTCACCGCGGTGCGGCGCCCGAGCGGCCCTCCCATCCCGCGCGAGGAGCCCGGCTCGCCGACCATGCCCGCCGTCGAGCACGCCCGCATGCCCACCCTGGAGCTCGTCGAAGCGGCGCCCCTCGAGATCGAGTCCGAGACGCTCGACGACGCAGAGGCGCAAGCGCTGCTCGCCGAGCTCGAGCAGGAGCCGCCGGCCGAGGTCATGCCGCTCGCCCCCGAGTCGGAGCAGGCGGTGGCGTACGGCCCGCGCCGCCCGCCGACGGCCCACAGCGAGGCCACGCTGCCCAAGATCATCGTCGACATCGCGGGCGAGCTCTCCATCCTGGTGGAGCGCGTGCTCGCGGGCAACGACGAGGGGACGGCGGAGGCGGAGCTGCTCCGCCAGGGCGCCGGCGCGATGCCCGCCATCATGGCGCGCTTCCCCGGCCCGCTGCTGCGCGCGCGCGCCGACATGATCGAGCCGCTCCCGAGGGCGAGCGAGTGCGGGCCGCTGCTGCGGCTCATCGCGCGGCAGCGCAAGGTCGCGCTCCCGTACGTACTCGAGGAGGTCGCCTCGCCCGACGTGTCGCGCCGCTTCTGGGCCACGCTGCTGCTCGCCGAGCTCGCGTACCCCGAGGGCGCGCGCGCCCTGGTGCCGCGGCTGTTCGATCCGGACGCGAAGGTGCGGCTCGTCGCGCGCGAGGCCGCGCGCTCGATGGCGCAGGCGGCGCACGAGGCGCTGCTCGGCGAGATGGGGCGCATGCTGCGCGAGCCGTCCACCTCGCGCACCGCGCGCCTCGGGTTGCTCGAAGCGCTCGGCGAGCTGCGCGAGGCGATGGCCGTGCCCATCCTGATCCAGCACGTCGGCGACGAGGATCCGGAGGTCGCCACCGTCGCCCGCCGCTCGCTCATCGCGATCACGCGGCAGGACTTCGGCCTCGACGCGCGACGCTGGCTGGGCTGGTGGGGCCAGAACTCCGCAAGGCACCGCGTCGAGTGGCTCATCGACGCCCTCGTCGACGAAACGCCGGGGATCCGCCGGGCAGCCGGCGACGAGCTGAAGGCGGTCACCGAACAAACGTTCGGCTACTATGACGATCTGCCCAAGCGCGAGCGCGAGCGCGCTCAGCAACGTTTTCGCGACTGGTGGGCGTCGGAAGGCCGCGCCCGTTTCATGCGTTGAAGGCGATGGCGTGCTAAGTGCACGCAGACGCAAGGAGGACCATGCGCTGGCCTGCCACGACACTTTCGTTGATGGTGACCTTGGCGGCCGCTGCGCCGGACGAGGCGCACGCGGACGGTCCGGCTGCCCCCACGCCCCCGGCGGACGCGACGCTCTCGCGCCTCGAGAGCGCGCAGGGCAGCCCCATCACCTGGAACGACGTGCCTGCCGGCCGCGCCGAGCACTTCGGCCACTCCGAGGTGCTCGTCGGCGCCCCGCTCCCCTACGTCCGCGAGCAGGCCCTCGACTTCGCCCACTACCGCGAGTTCTCCGGCGGCCGCATCCGCACCTCGCGCGTCGTCGACAAGCAGGCGCAGAGCACCGACGTCTACCTCCAGGTGCCCGTGCTGCACGGCATGGTCATGCTCTGGGAGGTGCTCCGCTTCTCCGACGTGCGGCGCGCCGCGGACGGCACCGAGAGCTTCGCCGGCCGCCTCGTCTCCGGCAACGTCCAGTCCGCCGAGATGCAGATCACCATGCGCCCCGTGCCCAACGGCCGCACCGTGCTGCGCTGCGATCTGCACGTGGCGCCCAAGTTCGCCGCGCCGCAGTCGGCCGTCGACGCCGAGCTCCGCGACGCCGCCGAGAGCGCCGTCGTCGCGCTGCGCGAGCGCGCAGAGTCCAAGTACGGTCAGACCGCGCCGCGCCCGAACGCCGACCTGGTCGCCGATCACGAGGCGCGCGAGAGCGTCGACGCGGGGAAGTGACGATGCGCTTCCTCGTCGGCACCGACGAAGATCGGCCCATCGTCGCGTTCGTCGCCAAGCACCTGCGCGATCGAGGCCACGAAGTGACCGTCCTGCCCGTCGCGGCGTGGGGCGTCGTCGCGCAAGAGGTCGCGAAATCGGTCGCAGATCACCAGACCGACCAGGGCGTCGTCTGCTGCTGGACCGGCACCGGCGTTGCCATGGCCGCCAACAAGATCGAGGGCGCCCGCGCCGCCCTCTGCGTCGACGCCCAGACCGCCGCCGGCGCGCGAAGGTGGAACGACGCCAACGTCCTCGCCCTCAGCCTGCGCATGCTCAGCGAGCCCGTCGCCGCCGAGATCCTCGACGCGTGGCTGGGCGAGAGCTACGGCGGCACGGAGAACGAGAGCCTGGCGCTCCTGCGCTGAATCAAACCGCCCCGCTCGCCCCCAAACGCGCCCGCCAGTCCGCGGGCAAATCCAGAAACCCCTCGCTGTACAAGAAGTCGTACGTCGCCTCGCAGATCAGCTCGCACACGTCGCTGTAGATGTGCGGGTCCGCCACGAAGCGTAGCGTCTCGACGCGGAACTTCCCCTCGCTCGCGTGCACGCGCCTGAGCATGCCGTCGGCCGCGAAGGGCACGAGCCGCTGCAGGAAGCGCCGCTCGAAGGTCTGGCGGAAGCGCCCGAACGACTCGGCGGGGACCTTGTAGCCGCCTCGCATCGCCGCGTCGGAGAGCTTGGCCTCCTTGACGACCTCCCACGCGAGCTCGCCCACGACCGGGGGCAGCTCCTGGGTGAAGAACAGCGACAGGACCTCGTTGAGGATGCGGACGAGCGCGTTGAGCTCGGGCGTCGTGCGGCCGAGGAAGTCGTTGCGCAGCTCCTTCACCCAGTTCGAGAGCCCCTCGCGGACTTCTTCGCCGCCACGGCCACCGCTTTCGACGCCCACGTGGCGGCGGACCTTACACCCTACCACACCCCGTTCGCCGCTCCAGTGGTCT
>DATIQP010000207.1:0-1542 GCA_035470765.1 Polyangiaceae bacterium
GACTGCGGGAAAGCCTGGACCATGTAGGAGGCGACCTCCTCGCGCGTGGCCGAGGTGCCGGTCGATTGCGCCAGGATGTTCAGGTCGCGGTAGAGCTCTTTCGCGCTCTGGTAGCGGTCGGCGGGGTTCTTCGCGAGGGCCTTGAGGATGATCTCGTCGAGGCCCGGCGGGAGCGTGGGGTCGATCGACGACGGCGTCGGCACCTGCAGGTTGCGGATTTTCTCCAGCACGAGCAGCTCATTGTCGGCGGAGAACAACCGCTGCCGCGTGAAGAGCTCCCACATCGTGATGCCGAGCGAGAAGACGTCCGTGCGCTGGTCGATCTCGAGCCCGCGCACCTGCTCCGGGCTCATGTAGCCGAACTTGCCCTTGATGGCGCCCACGCCCGTGCGGCTCAACTTCCCCGCGGCCTTGGCGATGCCGAAGTCGATGAGCTTCACGTCGCCGCCGTACGAGACGATGATGTTCTGCGGGCTCACGTCGCGATGCACGATGGAGACCGGGTTCCCGTTCACGTCCCTGCGCGCGTGCGCGTAGCTCAAGCCCTCGCCGATGCGGGCGAAGACGTGGAGCAAGAAGGGGACGGGGATGCGGTCTTGCGACTTGGCGGCGCGCTCGAAGATCGCGCGGAGATCCTTGCCGCGCACGTACTCGAAGGCGATGTAGTAGCTCGACCCGATGGTGCCGAAGTCGAGCGTGCGGGCGATGTGAGGGTGCTCGAGCTGCGAGGTGATCCGGGCCTCGTCCTCGAACATCTGGATGAACTCTTCGTCCTCCGCGACGTGGGGGAGGATCTTCTTGAGGGCGACGATGCCGCCGCGCTCGTTGTCGCGCGCACGAAACACCTCCGCCATCCCGCCGGCGCTTATGCGGTCGATCAGTTCATAGCGGCCGAAGGGCTGCGAGCGGTTCACGGCTTCCTCCCTCGCCTGCGCTTGCCGCGCACCGACGCCTTGACGCCGCGACGGAGATTATCTCCTCAGGGCTATTTGTACCACAGGCACGCTGAAAACGCGCGCAGTTTCGCCTCGGGCTTGCCGGTGGCTTGCTCTAGCGCGCCGAGGCGTCGGCGCCCGCGTCCGAAGAGGCTTTGGGACGGTTGAAGTAGCGGATTCGCTGCATTTGCAGGGGTTGCCAGGTGCCTGGGCCGACGAAGGGGGTGTCGAAGTACATCCGTACGGCGGGGTGCGTCACCCGGACGAGCCGCGTCACGCTCCCGGTGGGGGCGGGGACCGCGTCGCCCGCGGCGTCGAGGGTGCCGCCGAGCAACGCCCTGGCCGAGCCGTCGACGGCGGCGCGCGTGTGGCAGCCGATGGCGTCGAGGACACGGATCATGGCGGTGCGGGTCGCTTCGTCGGGGCGCACTCCGTCGGGCAGCTCGATCCACAGAAGCATCCCTTCCTCGTCCTCGATCGCGGCGACGGCCCGAGGCGCTGGGCCGCCGTCGATCGGCCGCGTGGTGGCGAGAGCGAGCGAGCCGCTCGGCGCGGGCCCGAGGACGCAGGCGCCCGTGGTGGCGGCCGGGACGAAGTGAAGCCCGTT
>DATIQP010000208.1:0-2710 GCA_035470765.1 Polyangiaceae bacterium
TCGTCCTCGTCGAGCACGAGGCGGACCGACTCGGTCGCGCCCAGGCGCGCGCCGGCCACCTCCGCTCCCTGGGAGTCGTCGGCAGGACCGTCTTCGAGGCCGGCCAACACCGGCGGCAGGCTCTCGTCCGGGGCGTCGCCCTTGGGCAGCGCCGGCAGGTGAATCCCGCCGTCCTTGCGGATGCGCCAGACGTGCAGCCCGATCCCGAGCGCGAGCGCCATCGGAAGCACCACGCAGTGCAGCACGTAGAAGCGCAGCAGCGCGCTGTCGTTGATGACGTGCCCGCCGAGCAGGAGCAGCTTGATCTGCTGGCCGACCACGGGCACCGACGCGACCATGTTCGTCCCCACGGTGACGGCCCAGTAGGCGAGCTGATCCCAGGGGAGCAAGTACCCCGTGTACGAGAGCAGCAGCGTGGCGACGAGCAGCGACACTCCGACGACCCAGTTGAACTCGCGCGGGGGCCGGTACGCGCCCCGCAAGAAGGTCCACGCCATGTGCGCGAAGACCAGCGCCACCATCGCGTGCGCGGCCCAGCGGTGCAGATTGCGCAGGAACTTCCCCGAAGACACGACGTACACGAAGTCCTTCATGTCGCTGTACGCGTGCGGGACCGCGGGGCGGTAGTAGAACATGAGGAAGAAGCCGGTCATCGTGAGGATGAAGAAGCAGGCCGCCGTCAGCCCTCCCAGGTAGAACGTCCGCGTGAACCGGATCGCCCGGACGCGGACCTTGACGGGGTGGAAGTGGAGAAAGAAGTTCGAGAAGACCGCGAGCGACCGGTTCCTGTTCGAGTCCGGGAATCCGTGGCGCGCGAACGAACGCCAGACCCGGCTCCGCAACAGGATTTTGACGGGGTCTCCCAAAGCTCATACCTCGAGCGGGCGCGCGTCGTCGTCGACGGGCCGGCCCGCGTCCACCACCAGCACGCCGCGGCGCAGCTCGAGCTCCAGGCGCCGGAGGCGAGTCCGCGCTGGGCCGCTCGTGACCCGGCCGCCGAGATCGAACGTGCTGCCGTGGCAGGGGCAGACGATGCGATCCGTCCCGGGCTCGTGGCGCGTCACGCAGCCGAGGTGCGTGCAGACCGCGCTGAGCGCGTAGAAGCCGCGCTCGCCGTGCACCACGTACACCTTGCGCGCCCTGGACACGAGCACGGTGCCGAGCGAGATCGTCTCGGGACGGCCGACCTCGAAGCGCGTGTCCTCCTCGTAGAGCACGTCCGGCTCCAGGTAGCGGATGCCCGCGATGACCGTACCGAGCCCCGCGAGCCCGAGCGCGCTCGACCCGAGCAGCGCGAGGAAGCGCCGCCGCTCCACGTCGGCCTCGTCGGAGGGCACCCTGAGATCGTCGACGAGCGGCATCCCATCTCCCTTCAGAGGACCTGGTCGGCGAGCCGAACGAGATCGATCTCGTCCTGGCGATAGGATGCCGCCATCGCGATCACCCCGGTCGGGCAGCGCCGCGCGCAGAGGCCGCAGCGGCTGCAGGCGGGATCGGTCGTGACGATCGCCACGAAGCCCCGGCCCTTTCCGGGCGAGCGGATCGGGACCAGCTTGATGCCGTCTTCGGGGCAGACGTCGGCACAGCCGCCGCAGCCGATGCACTCCTGCGGCGCGCGGGCGGTGAACGTCGGCTCGACCCAGCAGTGAAGGCACCGGCTGCCCTCCGCCCGGGCGTCTTCCTCACCCAGCACCGCCTCCACCTCGGCCAGCAGGGTGCGGTTCTCGACCGGGATGAGGGGCACGGGCCGCGGCGGCAGCCTCTCGTGCTCGCCGCGCGCGAACGGACGGTCCGGGCCGAAGTTGGGCAGCCTGCGGACGTGGATGCGCGGCGGCGCGTCGGTGCGGCCCGTCAGCTGGGTGTCGATCGAGCGCGCCGCGCGTTGCCCGTCGGCGACCGCCTCGATGAGGATCCTCGGGCCGAAGGCGACGTCGCCGCCCGCGTAGACGCCCGGGCGGCTCGTCGCGAGCGGCGCCCTGTCGTCGACGTGGATGGTGCTCCGAGCGGTCAGCTCCAGGCCATGGTCCCTTCCGAGGAACGAGACGTCGGCGATCTGTCCGATGGCGGTGACCACCGTGTCGCAAGGGATCTCTTCCTCCGTCCCGGGCTCGAGGTCCGGAGCGAAGCGGCCCTGGTCGTCGAAGAGGCGCCGCACGCGCAGTGTCTCGATTGCCCGAACCCGCCCTCGATCGGAGAGGATCCTCTTGAGCGCGCGCCGGTTGATCAGGTGGATGCCCTCGTCGAGGCCTTCCTGGATCAAGCGCGCGTCGGCGGGCATCTCTTCGCGCGACTCCAGCGTGACCATCGTGACCTTGCGGCCGAGCACGCGCGCCGCCACCACGGCCGCGTCGAGGGCGAGCTGGTGGCGCTTGCGATCCGGCAAGGAGACGTCACCGAAGCGGCGCGCCGTGCGGGCGACGTCGTAGGCGACGTTGCCGCCGCCGATCACGACGACGCGCTCGCCCACCTCGACCGGGATGCCGATGTTGACGTTCGCGAGGAAGCTCACCGCCGTCAGCACGCCCTCGAGCTCCGCGCCCGGGACGCCGATCTGCGCGTCCCTGCGGCACCCGACGGCGATGAAGACCGCGTCGTGGGTGGCGGCGAGCGAGGCGAACGTCACGTCGCGCCCGACGTCCACGCCGAGGCGGATGTCGACCCCCAGGTACTCGATGAAGTCGATCTCGGCCTGCAGCACCGCTCGGGGCAG
>DATIQP010000209.1:0-9990 GCA_035470765.1 Polyangiaceae bacterium
GCGAAGAACGACTCGAACGCGCGCCGCTTCTCGTCGATGTGGCGCGTGCTGTCGCAGGGGAGCCGGCTGAAGAAGAGGAACTCCGCCTCGGGCACGTCGTCCGGGAAGGTGAGGCCGACGCGGTGAAGGCTGTGCTTCGACTTCTTGAGCAGCGGGTGCGTCTCGAAGTTGCGCTTCAGCGCCTCGAAGAGCGCGGGGATGGGCTCGACGCAGACGAAGTGCAGGCCCTCGGTGGCGGCCGCCGCGCGCATCGCGAAGGTGCCCACGTTCGCGCCGACGTCGAAGACCACGTCGCCCGGCCGCAGCTCGATGCCGCCCGCGAACTCGAAGTACTCGCCGACCTCGGCGCCGAGGTGCGCGATCTGCCCCTCTCCGCCCTTGGGGAACCAGATCTCCCCGAAAGGCGGCACGTTCTTACGCACCAATTTGAAGTCCATGGCCGTGCTCCGCGGGTCGGTTGGGGGCTAGTCGGGGCGAAACCTGATGGATCAAGCCAGGTCTTGTCAAGTCGGGCGGGAACCGCGGGGGCGCCGAGCCCGAGCGTGACGAGACGCCGCTTTGCGCCCGGCTTCGACCCAGGCTAACGTCCGGCTCGGCCGCTGTCGGGGACAAGGAGTACAGCGCATGGACGGGGCATCGGAGCCGCGAAACGGGTACTGGTTCAGTGTCGTCGAGGTCGAGGTCAACTCTCGATGCAACCGGGCGTGCAGCTACTGCCCCGTCTCGGTCCTGCCGATCCCCGACGTGCCGCGGTACATGAGCGACGAGGTCTTCGAGCGCATCGTCTCCGAGCTCGAGCGCCAGGACTACAGCGGCAAGTTCTCCTTCCACTTCTACAACGAGCCGCTCATCCGCAAGGACCTCGAGCGCCTCGTCGAGAAGGTGGCGCGGCGGCTGCCTCGCGCGTATCGCCTCCTCTACACCAACGGCGATCTCCTCACCGACGAGCGGCACGCCTCGCTGCTCGCGGCGGGCCTCGATCACATCCTCGTAACGTCCCACTCGGGCGAGCTCGTCAAGGACCGAGAGAAGCAGACGGTGCAGTACCCGGACGACCTCGTCCTGACGAGCCGCGCCGGACTCGTGCAGGTGGGGCTGAACAGGGAGCTGCCGATGGCGAGGCCGTGCTGGGCTCCCTCGGACATGCTCATCGTGACCGTCACCGGCGACGTCGTGCTCTGCTGCGAGGACGCCACGCGGGCGATGAAGATGGGCAACGTCATGGAGAAGAGCCTCGCGGAGCTCTGGTTCTCGCCCGACTTCGTGCGGCTCCGCACGCTCCTGCAGCAAGGCAAGCGCGGCGAGGCGGGCAGGGCCTGCGCGCGGTGCGACAACATGGAGTTTCACTCGCCCGGCGAGAACTACCAGAAGGTCTTCTCCAGAGAGCAGCAGCAGCCCGCTCCGGCGCGGCGGCTCACCGAGGAAAAGGAAAGCGTACTCACCCATGACCGCTGAAGTGACGAGGGCCAGCACGTACGCGCGGAACGGCGCGCATCGCACGCCGCGCGAGCGGCGCGAGCTGATCGGGACCGGGATGCCCAAGGCCGCCGGCAAGGCGCTTCACGCGCTGGCGCACCTGCGCGTCTGGCAGTGGCGGCAAGCGCTGTGGGACGTCCGCACGACGCAGCTCAAGCAACTCCGCACCATCGTCGGCCTCGCCGCGCAGACCGAGTTCGGCCGCGGCCACGGCTTCGCGTCGATCCGCAACCACGCCGACTACGCGCGCGCCGTCCCGCTCTCCGACTACGACGGCCACCTGCCCTGGCTCGAACGCATGCGGACCGGCGAGAGCGACATCCTCGTCCCCGGCTTCGTCGAGAACTGGGGCAAGTCGGCCGGCAGCTCGAACCGCCGCCGCGAGAAGATCCTCCCCATCACCGACCTGCAGGTGCGCCACCAGCAGCGCGGCGGCATGGACGTGCTCGCCGCGTACCTGATGGGCAGCGGGGACCGCTCGTTCACCGACGGCTTCGGGATGTCCATCTTCCCGTCCATCCTGCAGACGCACCAGGACGTCATCCGGATGTCGTCGAACCCCGCGCTCATGGCGACGCGCATGCCCGCCATCAGCAGGCGCATGACCTTGCCCTCGCGCGACCTGCTCGTCATCGCCGATCTCGAGGAGAAGCTCACGCGCATCGCCGATCGCTACCTCGATCACGACGTGCGCTCGCTGATGGGGACCACGTGCTGGTTCTCGGTGCTCTTCGCCAAGGTGCTCGAGGCCGCGCAGCGCCGCGGCGACGACGTGAAGACCGTCTCGGAGATCTGGCCGAACCTGTCGGTGCTCTTCGGCGGCGGCGTGCCCGCCGATCCTTATCGCCCGCTCATCCGGCGCCTCTTCGGGCGCGACCTGATCCTCCTCGACACGTACAACGCCACCGAGGGCGGCATCCTCGCCGCGACCGACATGTCCTCGGGGCGCGCCGAGCGCGGCATGACCCTGGTCCCGCACCGCGGCGTCTTCTTCGAGTTCGTCCCGGTCGAGGACCTCGGCAAGCCGAGCCCGCGCCGCGTGCCGGTGTGGGAGGTGAAGAAGGACCAGGTCTATTCCATCGCCGTCACGACGAGCTCGGGCCTCTACGCCTACCAGCTCGGCGACTTCGTGCGCTTCACCTCCGTCTCGCCGCCGCGGCTCGAGTTCGCGGGCCGCGCGAACGGGTGCCTGTCGCTCACGCAGGAGCTCATGACGCAGGTCGAGCTCGAGGACGCGGTCGCCGCCGCGGTCGCCGCGGTGCCCTCGGTGACGGTCGACTGGGGCGTGGGCGCCGACGTCGGCGTCGATGGCACCTCGAAGTCTCGCTACGTGGTCTTCGTGGAGTTCGCCCCGGACGGCGCGCCGTCGGACCTCGGCGCGTTCGGGCGGGCGTTCGACGAGAGCCTGCGCAAGCAGAACCGCGCGTACCGCGAGCACCGGGCGAACGACGTCGCGATCCTGCTCCCCAGGGTCGTGAAGGTCCCGCAGGGGACGACGAAGGCGTTCCTCTCGGAGGTGACGCGGGGGAACGTGCAGGGCAAGTTCCCGCGCATTCTCGACGAGGAGCGCGTCGCGATCATGGAGCGGCTCGTTCGCTGAGTCGGGGTTCAGCGCTTCGCCGAACCCAACAGCACCACGAGTCGATCCACCGCCTCCCCGGCCGCGTTGCGCAGCTCGGTATCGGGCAGGTGCGCCATGACGTTCTTCAGCGCGTCGAACCAGTAGAACCCCGCGAAGCCGTGCTCCTCCGCGGCGCGGTCGAGCTCCGCGGCGCGCGCGAGGTAGTCCACCTCCTCGCCCGCGGCGGCGGCGCACACGAGCAGCAACGCGTCCGCGAGCAGCGTCGCGTCTCCCGCGCCCTCGGCCCCCGCGCGGACGCGCGCCAGATCGGCTCGGACCTCGGCGACGTGGTGCTCGCCGAGGCGCGCGAGCGCGCGCGCGACTGCCACGAGGAGCGTCTCGCGCGGCGCGATGGGGACGTTGCGTGCGACCTCGAGCAGTCGAGCGACGGCGCGCGCCCCCTCGCGATCGCCCCACGCGAGGTGCGAGACGACCTCCATGGCGCCGCTCACGAGCTCGAACTCGATCGGCGCCTCGCCCGACGCGACCTCGCGCGCGCGCCGGAACTGCCGGTTGGCGCGCGCGTAGTCGCCCTCGATGAGCAGGCCCACACCATGGTTGTGCGCTGCGACGTGCTCGAGCGAGGGGAGATCGCCGTGGAGCAGGAGCGTGACGACGCGCTCCAGGATGGCGAGGCCCTGCCGGGTGCGGCCCGGGACCTCGACGAGCATGCCTCCCCACGCCACGAGCGCCCGCACCTCGAAGAGGATCGCGCCCGCCTCGCTCGCGAGCTGCACGGCCCGCTCGAAGCCGGCGCGGGCCGCGTGATCGTCGGCGCGAAACGCGAGCGGGCCGAGCAAGAGCGAGCGCAGGATGGACGTCAGCGGCGAGGGGCGGGAGAGGTCCGCGGCGCGAAGCTGCTCGAACGCGGCGAGCCCACGTTCTTGATCGCCGCGCAGGCGCGAGGCGAGCGCCGTCTGCGCGAGCGCCGCCGCGGAGCGCGCCGAGCTGGGCGAGACGGCGCGCGCGAGGAGGCGCTCGCACCGCGCGAGACACTGGGCCATCTCTTGCGGAGGGCCGAGCGCGGCCTCGATCGCGACCAGCAGCCCGCCGATCTCCACGTCGACGGTGTCGAGCCAGCCATCCGATCCGAGCGCCTCGAGATCGCGGTGGATGCGGGCCTTCGTCGCCGCGCGCGCCCGCGGCGCCAGCAGGCACATGGCGACGCCCCGGCCGAGATCGCCCCGATCCTTGAGAGGCTCGAGCAAGAGCGACGCCGCGTCGATCTCGAGGCGCAGCGCGAGCGCGATTGCCCGCGCCACGCGTGCGACCTCCGAGCCGCGCTCGCGCCGGGCGAGGGCGTCGATCATGGGCAGGTCCAGCGCGTGGAGCGCGGAGCGCAGGGCGCCGATCGGATTGTCGTCGAGCTCCGTCAATCGCAAGGCGCCCATCGGCGGGCGCGACGACGACGACCCCGACGGCACGGACCTGCGGCTCGCGGGCGGCCGGGACGACGCCGCCGCTGGCGGCGGGACGAGCGCCTCGACGTCGACCGGTGCGGTCTCCATGTTGAGCAGCGACGTGAGCGCCTCCTGCGCGTCGGCGAAGCGCTTCTCGGGATCGCGCTCGAGCATCTTGGCGAGCAGGACGTCGATGGGGCTCGGCACGCGCCCGTCGAGCTTCGGAGCGTCCCGCGTCCTCGCGACGAGCTGCTCGCGCTCGGGGCGCTCGGGGAAGAGGAGCGTGTTGCCGAGGAGCTCGAAGAGGACGAGGCCGGCGGCGTAGACGTCCGAGGCCGGGATCGCGGGCTCGCCGAGCAGCAGCTCGGGGGCCATGTACGCGGGCGTGCCGACGGTCCTGCGAGCGGCGGCCGGCAGCTCCAGCTGGGCCTCGAGCTGCTCGCGGTGCTCGGAGCGCGCGATGCCGAAGTCGAGGATCTTGAGCTTGGCGAGGCCGGCGAGGCCGCCCGGCACGAGGACGTTGGCCGGTTTGACGTCGCGGTGGACCAGCCGCGCCGCATGGGCCTCGGCGAGGCCGGCGAGCAGCGCCCGCGCCGCGCGCATCACCTCGTGCGGGAGAAGGGGCCGCCCGAGCTGGCCGGGCTCGAGGGTCGGCCCTTCGATGAGCTCCATCACGAGATACAGGCCATGCTCGGGGTCTTTGCCGAAGTCGTAGACGCGCGCGACGTTGGCCGAGCGCAATCGAGAGAGCGAGAGCGCCTCGTGGCGGAAGCGTTCCACCTCGTCCGTTTCGCTCGCGCCCTGCGGCAGCGGGATGATCTTGACGGCTACGTCGCGTCGTTCGCGTCGATCGTGCGCGCGGTAGACCGTCGCGAAGCCCCCTGAACCGAGCACGGACCCGAGCTCGTACCGCTCCGCCAGCAGCGCCACGCACGCCATCCTACACGACGATCGTCGATTCGACGTTTTCGGGTAGGGGTGCGCCCGACTTGGCGCTATGCTACACGCGCGCGTTGGCGAGCTTGGCGAAGCTCGTGCACTGGCACACACCGCGCAGTCGGGAGAACTCCATGAGCCGAAAGCCGACGAAGTATGTTTTCGTGACCGGCGGAGTCGTCTCCTCGATAGGCAAGGGCCTGGCGAGCGCGTCCGTGGGCGCGCTGCTCGAGGCGCGCGGCCTGCGCATCACGCACCTCAAGCTCGACCCGTACATCAACGTCGACCCGGGAACGATGAGCCCGTACCAGCACGGCGAGGTCTTCGTCACCGACGACGGCGCCGAGACGGACCTCGACCTCGGCCATTACGAGCGCTTCACGACGGCGCGGATGACCCGCAACAACAACTTCACGACGGGCCGCATCTACGAGGCCGTCATCAGCAAGGAGCGGCGAGGCGAGTACCTCGGCGCCACCGTGCAGGTCATCCCGCACATCACCGACGAGATCAAGGCGCGCGTCCAGGGCGCGACCGAGGGCGCCGACGTGGCGATCATCGAGATCGGCGGCACGGTGGGCGACATCGAGTCGTTGCCGTTCCTCGAGGCCATCCGCCAGATGAAGGTCGAGGCGGGCCCGCAGAACGCGCTCTCGATGCACGTCACGCTCGTGCCCTACATCGCGACCGCTGGCGAGCTCAAGACCAAGCCGACGCAGCACTCCGTCAAGGAGATGCGCGAGATCGGCATCCAGCCGGACATCCTCATCTGCCGCACGCAGGCGCCGCTCTCGCAGAGCACCAAGGAGAAGATCGCCCTCTTCTCGAACGTGTCGGTCGACGCGGTCATCAGCGCCATCGACGTGTCGTGCATCTACGAGGTGCCGCTCTACTTCCACAAGGAAGGCCTCGACGACCTCATCGCCGACCGGCTCAACATCTGGAGCCGCCAGCCGGATCTCTCCGCGTGGCAGCGCATCGTCGACCGCTTCAAGAAGCCGGCGCGCGGCAACGTGAAGGTCGGCATCGTGGGCAAGTACGTCCACCTCAAGGACGCGTACAAGTCGCTGCACGAGGCGCTCGTCCACGGCGCGCTCAAGAACGACGCGATGGTCGACTTCGAGTACATCGATTCGGAGGCGGTGGAGAAGTCCGGCCCCGAGGCGCTGCTCGGCCACCTCGACGCGGTGCTCGTCCCCGGCGGCTTCGGCGACCGCGGCACCGAGGGCAAGATCGCCTCGATCCGCTGGGCCCGCGAGAACGGCGTGCCGTTCTTCGGCATCTGCCTGGGCATGCAGCTCGCCGTGGTCGAGTACGCGCGGCACATGGCCGGCCTCGCGCACGCCAACTCGACGGAGTTCGACCCCGACTGCAAGGAGGCCGTGGTCGATCTGCTGCCCGAGCAGCGAAACCTGAAGCACAAGGGCGCGACGATGCGGCTCGGCGCGTTTCCGTGCATTCTGCAACCAGGCACCAAGGCCGCCGAGGCGTACGGCTCGCTCGAGATCTCGGAGCGCCACCGCCACCGCTACGAGTTCAACAACGACTTCCGCGACAGGCTCCTCGAGGCGGGGCTCGTGCTGAGCGGAACGTCACCGGACAAGCGCCTCGTCGAGATGGTCGAGCTCACCGGTCATCCTTACTTCGTGGCGTGCCAGTTCCACCCCGAGTTCAAGAGCCGGCCGACGGCCCCGCACCCGCTCTTCTCGCGCTTCGTCCATGCCGCGCTCGAGTACCGCGACGTGCGGATGAAGGGCGAAGGCGCGCGCAAGTCCGAAGAGCTGCGCGACGTGAACTGAGCGGGGCTGCGATGCAGCCCGTGATCCGTCGCGCGACGCGCGCCGACGTGCCAGCCATTCGCGACCTCTACGCGGGCGACTACCTGTCCGCGGGCAAGGACGTCGTGGGGAGCATCGGCGCCGCGCTCGAAGCGTTCGACGACATCGAAGCGCGTCCGGACGACACGCTCTACGTCGCCGAGATCGACGGACGTGTCGTGGGCACGCTGCAGCTCACGATCCTGCGCTACCTCACGTATGGCGGGGCGCGCGTGGGGTTGATCGAGGCCGTGCACGTGGCCGAGAGCGAGCGCAACCGCGGCATCGGCAGGGCGATGATGCGCGCCGCCATCGAGGATGCGCGCCATCGAGGATGCAACCGCGTGCAGCTCACGAGCAACAAGCAGCGCAAGGACGCGCATCGCTTCTACGAGCGGCTCGGCTTCGTCGCGAGCCACGAGGGTTTCAAGCTCTGGCTCTGAGAAGCCGCGCGTTCTCCGGCACGTTCTCGAGGAAGCTCCGACGCCACCGAGGGTCGCGGATCTTCGCGGCCCGATCGAGCAGACGCTGGCGCGCCTCGCCTTGCGCGGCCCGTGCTTCCTCCGTCGCGCCGGAGGCTTCGAGCGCCGCCGCGAAGGTCGCGCGCAGGTGCTCCTCGCCCTCCTCGAGCGCCCCGAGCTCCGCGACGAGCGCCATCCCGTGCCGCGCCGCCTCGAGCGCCGCGGCCACATCGCCCCGACGGAGCCTGGCGGCCGCGAGCGCGCCGAACGCCGTCGCGCGGCGCGCCGGGTAGCTCGACGCCATCTCGAGCGCGAGCTCCGCCTCCGACGCCGCGCCCTCGAAGTCTCCGGCGATCTCCAGGATGAGCGAGAGGTAGACGTGGCTCGCGGCTTCGAAGCGCCGGTCGCCCGCGTCGCGGAACGCCTCGATCGACGCGCGCTCGACGGCGAGCGCCTCGGCGACGCGCCCCTGCCGCGCCAGCACGAGGCCTAGGTTCTGCTTGTGCGTGCCGACCTGGACGGGCAGCGCGGCGCGCTCGGACTCGGCGATGCCCTCGAGGAGCACGCTCTCGGTCTCCGGCGCCCCCAGGAGCGTCAGGCCGTAGCCGAGGTTGGTGCGTTGCTGCGCGAGGGTGCGCTCGTCACCGGCGGCGACGAGCCGGTCGAGCCCGGCGCGCGTGTACTCGACGTAGGCGCCGAGGTCCTTCTCGCCGCGGAACGCCCACGACGCGCGCGCGCGCGCGAGGTGCGCCTCGGCGAGCGGCGAGCCGGCGAGATTCTCGCGCTCGAGCAGCTCGAGCAGCCGCGCGGCGCGCGTCCGCTCCCCGGCCAGGAGCATGGGCGTGATGGCGCGCGCCGCGGCGATGGCGGCGGCGGGAACGTCGGCGCGCGAGGGCCACGCGTCGAGCATCGCGTCCACCCAGGCGCGCGCGACGTCGGGGTGGCCGAGGCCCATGCCCGCAGCGGTGACGGCCTCCGCCACCGCGTCGAACCAGGCGCCCGAGCCGCGCTCGAGCTTCTCGGCGGCCCGGATGGCCTCGCGCTCGCTGCGCCGCACATCGCCGCTCCACATGCACGCCTGGGCGAGCGCGAGGTGAAGCGCCCCGCGGATCTCGTCGTCCGCCTCGGTGGCGGGCGCGAGCGGCAGCCCTCGCTCGGCGCAGCCGATGGCCTGGCGCCAGTCGTTGCCGGCGAGCGCGCGCTCCGAGGCGCGCAAGTACCAGTCCGCGGCCTGCGCGCGATCCTGGCCGCGCTCGAAATGCTCCGCGATCGTGACCGCGTCCCTCTCGCCGGCTCGCACGAGCCATTGCCCCGCCAGCGTGTGGCCGAGCGCGCGGTCCTCGTCGGTGAGCGTGCCGTACACCGCCTCCCGCAGCAACGCATGCCGGAACGTCCACTCGCTCTCGCCTCGGAAGCGACTCTCGCCTCGCCGCTGGACGAGCTCGTGCGAAGCGAGATCGTCGAGCGAGGCCGCGAGGCCTTCGTCGTTCGGGCACCCGACGAGCTCGGCGAGGCCGCCCGCCCAGAACGCGGCGCCGAAGACGCTCGCCGCCCGCAGCAGCCGTCGCGGCTCGGGCGCGATGTCGTCGACGCGGCCCTGCATCATCGCGAGCACCGTCTCCGGCAGCGCGTCGGCCTTGCCCTTCGCCGCCGCGCGCACCAGCTCCTCGAGCGTGAACGCGTGGCCGCCCGCGCGCTCGACGAGGCGATCCACGAGCGCTTCGTCGACTTCGCCGAGCGCCTCGCGCACGAGGGTCGCCGCCGCCTTGCGCCCGAGCCCCGCGATATGGACCACCGACAGGCCCCGCTCCTCCCACAGCCGCGGGAACCGATCGTGGACCTCCGGCCGGGCGAGGGCGAAGACGAACAGCGGCAGGTCGCGGGCGGCGCGCAGGGCGGCGTCGACGAGGCGCACCGTCGGGAGATCGCCCCAGTGCAGGTCCTCGAGCACGAGCACGAGCGGGTGGGCTCTGCACTCCGCGACGACCAGGCTCTCGAACGCCCGCCGCAGCTGGTCACCCATGAGCACGGCGTTGGCGCGAGCGGCCAGGAGCTGGGCGCTCGGCGAGGGCGCGACCGGCACGCCCACGATCTCGCCCACGAACTCGCCGACGTGCTCGAGGTCGGCCGAAGGCACCGAGCGGCCGACGAACGACGAGAGACGCAGCGACTGGGCCTCGAGCGCGTCGCCCTCGCGCGCGCCCATCGCGGTGCGCAGCGCGCGGCGCACGAGGCCGAACGGCGAGCCCGCGCTCATGGGATCGCCGCGCGCCGTCCAC
>DATIQP010000210.1:0-14832 GCA_035470765.1 Polyangiaceae bacterium
TGAACATCAGCGGCAAGCGCGAGGCTGAGCGCAAGGAGTCGAGCGACACGTACTACTGCTACGAGCGCTCGTACGGCGACTTCAGCCGAACCTTCACGCTGCCCGAAGGCGTGGACGCGAACACCGTTCATGCCGACCTCAGGGACGGCGTCCTCACCGTGTCCATCATGAAGAACGCGTCGTCGCAGGCGAAGCGAATCGCCGTCAAGTCGGCGGCGGAGAAGTCCTGACGGACGCTGCTCCCGCGGTCTCCTCGCGATCTCTCGCGAGGGGACCGCGTTCATACTCAGGCGTGTCACCCTCAGGCTTGGAGTCCATCATGCAAGTCGAAGAGCTGATGAACCGCGAAGTTGCGACGTGTCAACGCGACCACACGCTCGACTGCACCGTACGCATCATGTTGGAGCAGGACTGCGGCATCGTCCCCATCGTGGACGAGTTGTCGCGGGTAATCGGCGTGCTCACCGATCGTGACGTCTGCATCGCCGCCTACACCCAGGGCCGCCCCATCCAGGAGATCCCCGCCTGGAGCGTCATGTCGAGACACGTGCACACTTGCCGCGCCGACGACCCGATCGAGCGTGCCGAACAGATCATGCGAGAACACCGCGTCCGTCGCCTCCCGGTGACGGACAGAGGGGGTCGCCTCCTCGGCCTGCTCTCGCTGAGCGACATTGCTCGCCACCTGCGCCTCGTCGGGATCCCCACGACCAAAGGGCTCGACCCGATGGAGATCTCGCTGACGCTCGAGGCCGTATCCAAGCCGCACCCCCACATGACCACGCACGTGCCCGAACACCTCGCGATGCGGTGAGCGTCATGGATTGGATTCGTCGGTTCGGGTCGCTGCGGCTCGGTGACGTCGGGGCGGTAGGCGGCAAGAACGCCTCGCTCGGAGAGCTGATCGCCGGGCTCGCGCCGCTCGGGGTGCGCATACCGGACGGCTTTGCGACCACGTCGGCCGCGTATCGCGACTTCCTGCGGTCGGCGGGCCTCGAGCGGCCGCTCCGGGAGGTCCTGCGCGACGTCCGCAAGGCCGACGTGGAAGACCTGGCGCGCCGGAGCGCGCAGGCGCGCGACCTCGTCGTGGCGGCCGCTCTCCCGAAGGAGCTCGAGGCGGCGATCGTCGAGCACTACCGCTCGCTCTCCCGCAAGTATGGCGAGGAGGAGACGGACGTCGCGGTGCGCTCGTCCGCCACCGCGGAGGACCTGCCCGGGGCGAGCTTCGCGGGCGCGCAGGAGTCCTTCCTCAACGTCCGCGGAGCGCGGTTCGTCGTGGACGCCGTGAAGCGCTGCTTCGCCAGCCTCTTCACGGCCCGCGCGATCGCCTACCGCGAGGACATGGGGTTCGATCACTTCCGCGTCGCGCTGAGCGTCGGCGTCCAGAAGATGGTCCGCTCGGACCTCGCGAGCTCGGGCGTCATCTTCACGCTCGACACCGAGACCGGCCACCGCGGGGTGATCGAGGTGACCGCGAGCTTCGGTCTCGGAGAGAGCGTCGTGCAAGGTCGAGTGCTGCCAGACCAGTTCTGGGTTCACAAGCCCACGCTCGCCGCAGGCTTCGCCCCGCTCATCCGGAAGAAGCTGGGCACGAAGGAAGTGAAGCTGATCTACGACTTCGAGGGCCACAAGCAGGTCAAGAACGTGCGCGTCTCCGAGCAGGAGCGTGCGCGCTGGTCGCTCAGCGACGATGACGTGATGACCCTCGCGCGCTGGGCAGCGGCGATCGAGGCGCACTACACGAAGACGTACGGCAAGGACACGCCGATGGACATCGAGTGGGCCAAGGACGGCCGCACCGGCGAGCTCTTCATCGTGCAGGCACGGCCCGAGACGGTCCACGCGCAGCGCCGTGCGGGGACGATGAGGCTGTTCTCGCTCCGCGAAAAGGGAAAGGCGCTCGCGTCCGGCCTCGCGATCGGCGAGGGGATCGCCTCGGGCAAGGTCCACCTCATCGAGAGCGCGCGGCAGATCGCCGACTTCGCGGCCGGCGAGGTGCTCGTCACGAGCACGACCGATCCGGACTGGGAGCCGATCATGAAGATCGCCTCCGCGATCGTGACGGACCGCGGGGGCCGCACGTCGCACGCGGCCATCGTCGCGCGCGAGCTCGGCATCCCCGCCGTGGTGGGCGCGGGCGACGCGGCGCGTACGCTGCGCGGCGGCGCGACCGTCACCGTCTCGTGCGCCGAGGGCGAGGCCGGCCACGTCTACGAAGGCGCGTTGCCCTTCGACGTACAGGAGATCGACTCGTCGAGGCTGCCGCGACCGCGCACGCAGATGATGCTCAACGTCGGGAACCCCGAGCAGGCCTTCAAGCTCGCGCTCCTGCCGAGCGACGGCGTCGGCCTCGCGCGCATGGAGTTCATCTTCGCGAGCTGGGTCGGCGTCCACCCGCTCGCGCTCACACGCTACGCCTCGCTGCCCCCCGAAGTGCAACGAGAGGTCGACCGCGTGACCGAGGGCTACCCGGACAAGACCGCGTACATGGTAGAGCGCCTCGCGGAGGGCATCGCCACGATCGCGGCGGCATTCTACCCGCGTCCCGTCATCCTGCGTTTCAGCGACTTCAAGACCAACGAGTACTCGAAGCTCGTCGGCGGCGCCGGCTTCGAGCCGGCCGAGGAGAACCCGATGCTCGGATGGCGGGGCGCGAGCCGCTACTACCACCCCGGCTACAAGGAAGGGTTCCTGCTCGAGTGCGCCGCAGTGGCGCGCGTGCGCAAGGTGTTCGGCCTCGGCAACCTCAAGGTGATGATCCCCTTCTGCCGAACGCCCGAGGAGGGCCGCAGGGTCCTCGACACGATGCGCGAGGGCGGCCTCGTACGCGGCCAGGGAGACCTCGAGGTCTACGTCATGGCCGAGATCCCCTCGAACATCCTGCTCGCGGAGCGCTTCGCCGAGGACTTCGACGGCTTCTCGATCGGCTCCAACGACCTCACCCAGCTGACGCTCGGCGTGGATCGCGACGGAGCGACGGTGGCCCCGCTGTTCGACGAGCGCAACGAGGCCGTGAAGTGGTCCTGCGCGCACCTCATCGAGCGGGCACACAAGGCGGGCCGCAAGGTCGGGATCTGCGGCCAGGCCCCGTCGGACTACCCGGACTTCGCCGCGTTCCTCGTCGAGCGAGGCATCGACTCCATCAGCCTGAGCCCCGACGCGCTCGTCCGGACGCTGCGCAGCGTGGCGGACATGGAGGCGAAGCTCAGAGGTTGAGCTTCTCGCGAACGACCGCGCCGCTGTCGGACCACCCGGTGAGCAGGACGTAGTCCACGCCGAAGAGGCTCTGCTTCACGTAGATGTCGTACAGGCGCAGCGTGGAACTGCCGATGGCCATCGTGGAGGTGGCGGTGCAGGTCCCGTCGGCCGCGCGGGCGGTGCGGATCGTCACGGGGCGATCAGGCAGCGCGCGAAGAACCAGGCGCACCTGGCCCCCCTCCACGGCTTGACTCGCGATGCCGTAGGCGCGCTGCTCGCGGTCGAGGAGCGGCTCGGTCGCGTCGGGGCTGCGCTCGAGCATTCGCCAGTACGGCTTGACGGGCGCGGCCCCGGCGGGCACGCAAGCGCCGTCGACCTCGACGGCGTAGTGGACCTGGTTCTTGTTGCTGCTCTTGGCGATCGAGAACGCGCTCGGGATCTCACCAGCGGGGACGGCCGCGGCCGCGACGCTCGCGGAGCCGAGGGCGGCAGCGGCGAAGACGACGCCCGCGAGGGTTCGTTTGGACTTGCTCATCATCGATGATGCAAAATGATCACGGCGGGCCCACGGGACAAGCTCGGCCGCGGGCGATTGCGACACGGTGCAACACAAGAGCCCTCGCGCGCGTTTCAGCCGCTGCCGCGCTAGAGCCGCTCGAGCCCGACGAGGACCCAGCCGCGCAGCGTCCCGAGATCGTAGAAGTGGGCGCGCAGCCGCGTCTTGGCGCTGCCTGGCTCGAGCCGGACGACGTCCATCGTGGCGTAGCGATCGCCCGAATCGTCGGCGGCCGCCGCGGGCGCGAAGTGCGCCGGCAGCGCCACGCAGAGCCGCCCGCCCGGTTGCGGTTCGACCAGGGCCGGCTGCGAGGCCCGCGCGAGCGTCGGGCCTTCTCGCACCTCCGTCGAGTACGCGACGCGCGCCGGCGGCGAGATCCCGGTGGCGATCGCGAGGTCGACCCCGCACAGGCGATCCGGCCCGACCATCGATAGGTCCGCGAGCGGCGAGCTCTTGGCGAACGCGGCACGGAGGATCTTTTCGCGGCGCGCCATGAGCACCTCGACGAGCCGAGCCTCCTCGATGGGCCGGCTCAGCTTGCCCGTTCGGACGGCGGCGCGGACGTCCTCGAGGCCGAGCCGCGCGATGCGTCGAGCCATCCACCCGAGATCCGAGGGCTGGGCGCGCGCCCACCGGACGAGCGGCGTCTGCGGCGCGAAGCCGTACGGGTCGAACGCCGCGACGTCGTTCATCGTCCCGAGATTCCCGTACACGGGATCGACGTTGACCTCGTCCCACGGCCTTCGGATCAAGCCGAACGTGATCGAGTCGGCCATGATGACCGGGAGGTTCGAGACGGTCGAGAAGCCGAGGCGAGGCTCGCGCCATCGAGTGCGGCCCGACGTGCCACCCAGCGAATCGCTGAAATCGAGGAAGTAGTGGACGACGTAGCCCGAGCCCGGCGGGGCGCCGCGCGCCGGGACGTACGCGTCGTACGAGTTGAGGCCGCGCGAATCCCAGTGGTCGACCCACGCCGCGAGGAAGCGCTCGCCGCGAAGCTCGCGACGGTCCTCGTGGGGGATCACGTCGTTGGGATCGTCGGCGCGCGTGCCTTGCGTGCGCCACGTGCCCACGCCTTCGCCTTCGATGAACCGGCTTGCGCTGAGGCGGATGGCGCCGCTCGTGTCCCGCGTCGCGCTCGCCAGGGTGCTCGTGAGCAGTTCCAGGGTGAGCGGGTAGCGGCGCCCGGTGTCACGGATCTCGACGGAGTCCGGGGCCAGCCGGAGATCCTTCGATTCGACGTAAATGACGTGATTGCAGGGGGCATTGAAGCCGATCGCCCAGTACAGGCGAGAGACGATCGCGTCGGCCGCGGTGCTGATCTCCGGCTGTTCGTAGCGAGCGAGACCATCCATCTTCGCGACGTACTTCTGTCCGCGGGCATCCTTCACGACGAAGCCGGGAGTCGTCCCTCCGACCAACGAGCTCTTCACCGTGAGCGGGAGGACCGGCCCGCCGTCGGGGCACGGGCCGCGTTCGACCTCCGCGGAGGTCACCACCCGGTTGGTGAACCACGTCGAGTCCGGCACCTCGTCGAGGGAGTTCACGTTGCGCGATTCGCCGCTCGTCTCGGCGAGGAATACGTGCGAGAGCGGCCGCATCAGGCTCATGTCGATCGTGTTGGCGTAGTCCGACTCCTCGTCCTTGACCGGAGCGTGCGAGATAGGCTTGTCGTCGGTGTCGCGAAGCACGGGGGCGCGCAGGGCGAAGCGCGACGTCCCACCGCAACCCGCCGTGAGGAGCACCGTGAGCAGGCCGAGGGCGCGCATCCGCCGCCAGAGCGTCGTCCGGCTCATGCCGAGCATCGTGGCGGCCTGCACGCGATCGCCGCTCGCCTGCTCCAGCGCGCGGCGGATGCGCATCGCGTCGTCCATGTCCACCACCGGCACGGAGGAGGAGGGGAGCGCGGAGACCTTGACGCTCTCGCGCAGCGCGAGGGCCTCGATGTCGGACGGCAGCTCGTCCGCGCCCAGCACCGGTCCCTGACCGGTGGCGAACGCCGCCTCGATGGCGACCAGAAGCTCTCTCACGTTGCCTGGCCAGGTGTGTTGCTCGAGGCGCGCGCTCGCGTTCGGGGCGACGCGCTCGACGCGGCGGCGCCCGCGCTCGTTCATGTCGGCGACGAACTTTTCGAGCAGCAGCGCGACGTCGCCTCGCCGGGCGCGCAGGGGCGGCAGGTGGAGCGTGACTGCGCCGAGCCGATAGAACAGGTCGGCTCGGAAGCGCCCGTGGGCCACCTGGGTGTGCAGAGGGACGTGAGCCGCGGCGATGACGCGCGGGGCCACCAGCTTCGGGGGCCCGCCGTCCAGCGGCGTGATCACGCCGCTCTCCAGGGCGCGCAGCAGCTCCGCCTGCACGTCGTGCCGGAGCTCGCCGACGTCGTCCAGGAAGAGGGTTCCCTCGTGCTTGCTGTCCGCCTCGAGCTGGCGCTCGAGGATCTCGGGTGTCGCGCTCGCGCAGGCGAGCGTGCGGAAGGGCGCCGCGTGGCGCGACGACATGGCGTGAATCGCCTCGGCGAGCGAGCTCTTGCCCGTGCCCATCTCGCCCTCGATCAAGACGCACGCGTCGGACGACGCCACCCGCTCCGCGAGACGAAAGACGTGCTTCATCGTCACGTCGCGCGTCCACATCCCGTGGAAGCGCTCCGGAGTCGCGTCGGCGGCGACGGTCTCTTCCGACAGCCGCAGGATCCATCCGTGGGGCCTGCCCAGCGCGCGGAGCGGAGCAGCGCGAAGGCGGAGGATGCGCTCCGCTCCGTCGATCCTTAGGCGCGGGAGCGTGGCGACGACCGGCTTGCCGGCGGCGAGCGCCTCGGCCAACGGGCGCTCGACGGCGTCGCCGCAGAGCAGCTTGACGGCGTGCACGCCTGCGGCCACACGCACCCCGAGCAGCCGCTGCGCCATCGGCGTCGCCATCACCACGCGCAGCGACGGGTCGAGGACGAGCACCCCGCCGCCCATCGCCTCGAGCGCGCTCTCGCAGAGCTTCCTGTGGTCCTCGTTCATCTACAGGCCCTCCGTCGTGGCGAGGTACACGCCCACGCTCTGGACATCGAACGCCTCGTCGAAGCGCGAGGTCCCCAGTGCGAAGACGAGCTCGAGCGGCGTCCTGTCGGTTCGCCGCGTACGAAAGCCGACGCCCATGGACGTGGTGAGGGCGCCCAGATCGAAGTCGCCGAGGTCGTGCGAGAAGACGTTGCCCACGCTGAGGATCCACTGCATGTCGATGAAGTAAGCGATCGGGTAGCGGTAGCGGACCTCGGCCATGAGCGCGCTCTCGCCGCGAAATCGGCCCCAGTGGAAGCCGAAGTGAGTCGACCAGCCGAGCATTGGCTGCTCGCTGAATGGGACGGGCCGCTGGCCCAGAGCGAACGTGTCCGCGAAGCGTCCGCGCAGCGAGAGCACTCGATCCGGGCGGGAGACCTCGATGGCGCCCTCGGCGTCGACCAGCGTGCTCAGGAAGCTGCGCTCCGAGTCTTGGACGTCGCGCGCGTAGTACGCGTTGCCGACGACGCGGAAGCCACCGCTCTGGTCGCGCACGAGGCGCGAGTCGAGCCGCAGATCGAGGGCGACCGTGGCCAGGCCGATCTCTTCACCGAGGCCCGGGATCAGCGTCGGCCAGAACCGCGACTGGATCGACGGCAGGTGCGAGCTGCCCCCGGTCGAGACGTCGCGGAAGCCGCCGGACAGCTCGAGGTGGGCGTTGTCCCGGTAGTCGTACGCGGCGAACGCAAAGCCTTCGCCGAGCGTCTCCGAGTAGTAGGTCTGATCGGCTTCCTTCGAGCGCGGCCCGAGGCCGTAGAACGTGAGGTCCTGCCGCGTGAAGAACATGCCGCGCGCGCCGACGCTCACCGGGCTGTTGCCGATCTGCCAGCTGTCGCGTGCCTTGAACCGCCATCCCTCGAAGGCGCTGGTCTCGGCCGAGCCGCTGATCTCGTGCCCGCGCACCAGGAAGTTTCGCCACCGGCCTTCGAGTCCGACGACCAGGAAGTTGATGGAGTCGAGGGCCAGCGTCGGAGCCCAGTGGGTGTCGGGGGTGGGGTTGAAGACCTGGTCGAGGATCGGAACGACGTGGTTGTGATCGATCCACGTCGCACCAGCCACGATGGGCACGTGAAGGACGTACTCGCTGAAGAGGTACAGCGGGAAGAACAGCACGCGCGGAATCCAGCTCAGCACTTCGTCCGCCGTGGTGTAGTTGGTTCGCCCTCGGAACCGAGCCGGATCGCGCCGCTGGTCGGACGTGAGGCTCGTCACGGGCGTCACCTGGTCCGCAGCGCTTACGCCGGCGTCTGCGCTCGGAGGCGTGTCGTCGGCGTGGGAGCTCGACGCAGCCGAGGCGACCGCCAACGTCAACAGTGCGAGGGCCAGACGGGAGCGCAAGGGACCAGCCCACTTTCCGCACGTTGCGTACCAGGCAGAAGCGCAGGGCGAAGCAGCACACTTCCATTCGAATCCGCGTCTCTGGCCGTAGCGGGACCGCAGCGTTTGCGGAGCTACGCCGTCCGTGCGCTCCTCGTGATTTCGCCTTGCGCTCGGCCGGTCAGGGCCGACATTGCCAGTATGCTCGTCGGCTCGCTTCCTCGGGAGCAGCGCGCGAAGGCCGCACTTCTTTCGTCGTGGTTCTTCGTCACCGTGGCCATCCTCTGGCTGCTCAAGCCTGTGCGCGTAGCCTCGCTGCTGTCGCACCTCGGAGCGGCGGAGACGCCGTACGTGCGCCTCGGGAGCGTCGTCGTCGTGGGCGTGGTGGTGCTGTTCTATTCGCTCGTGGTCAACCGGCTCTCGCGCATCAACGTCGTGCGGTGGTCGCACATCCTCTTCGCCTCGGTGCTCGTGGCCTTCTGGCTCGCCTTTCGGTGGTGGCCGTCACTCGGCGCGACACGCGCCTTCGTCTGGGCGGTCTACATCCTGGTGGACATCTACTCGGTCGTCATGATCGAGATCTTCTGGACGTACACGAACGACATCGTCACGTCGGCCGAGTCCAACACGCTCTACGCTTACATCGGCCTCGGCGGGATCCTCGGCGGCACAGTCGGCGGCGTGTTCGTCGACGTCTTCGCGCGCGGGATCGGCCCCATCAACCTGCTGCTGGTCTGCGCTGCGCTGGTGCTTGGCTCCGCGCAGCTCGGCGTGTTGACCGACCGGGTCCTGCACCCGCCGCAACGCCACCTCGCTCCCTCGCCCAAGAAGAAGAAGCGGACCCTCGCGACGGCGTTCGAGGGCGCGCGGGAGGTGCGGGCGAGCCGCTACCTGATGCTGATGGTCGGCGTGGTCATCGCCTACGAGATCGCGGCGACGCTGGCCGATTTCGGGGTCAACGTCGTCTTCGAGCACGCGTTCACCAACGAGGGCGACCTCGTGAAGATGTACGGGCGGCTCGGGTGGATCGTGAGCGCGACGGCGATCATCGTCCAGCTCGTGCTCGTGCCGTTCCTGCTCCCGGCCAAGCGCGTCGCCTTGCTGTTGCCGCCCGCGATCATGCTCGCCGGGGCCGTCGGCGTCGTCATCGTCCCCGTCATCGCGACGGCCGTCGTGCTCGCCGCGGCCGACCGCGGCTTGAACTACTCGATCTCGCAGGCGACGAAGGAGTCGCTCTACGTCCCGCTCAACGACGCCCAGAAGTACAAGGCCAAGGCGTTCATCGACATGTTCGTCGACCGCGTGGCCAAGGCCGTCGCCGCCTTCTTCCTCATCGCGATCGTCCGCGCATCGGGCGAATCGGTGCGCGTGTCGCTCGTGGTCAGCTGCCTGGCGATGGTCGTCTGGCTCGGCTCGGCGCGCCGGCTCGGCGCCTACTGGCACAAGGGGACGCCCAACCTGTCGCGGGAGGCGAGGAAGCCCTAGTTGCACGCACGGCTTGCCGACCCTGCGCGCCGCGTGCGTGCGGGCGCGACGGACCGCTCGGGAACGCCCGTGTGCGTGGGGACGGCGGGGGAGGGTGCGGGGCTTGCAGAGTTGGCTACGTGGACGTCGGCGCCATCTTCCTGAAGGGCTCGTCATCGAAGGAGCGCCTCAAGGGGGCGCTGCTCGCGTCGTGGTTCTTCGTGACCGTCGCCACCCTCTGGCTCCTCAAGCCGGTGCGCGTCGCCTCCTTGCTGGTTCACCTCGGGGCGGTGGAGACGCCGTACGTGCGCCTGGCGGGCGTGGCCACGGTAGGTGTGGTCGTGGCGTTCTACTCGTGGGCCGTCAACCGGCTCTCGCGCATCGGCGTCATCCGCTGGTCACACTCCATCTTCGCGGTCGTGCTGCTCCTCTTCTGGATCAGCCTGGAGCTCTGGGGCTCGTGGCTCGGCGGGCAGCGGCCCTTCGTATGGGCCGTCTACATCATGGTCGAGATCTACTCGGTCATGATGATCGGCATCTTCTGGACCTACACGAACGACATCGTCACGCAGGCCGAGTCCGACCGGCTCTACGGCATCATCGGCGTCGGCGGGATCGTCGGCGGCGCCGCGGGCGGAGCGTTCGTCGACGGCTTCACGCGCACGGTCGGGCCGATCAACCTGCTCGTCATCTGCGCTGGGCTCGTCGTCGTGTCGGCCGTCCTCGGCTCCGTCACCGAGGCCGTCACGCATCCCGCCGAGCGACACATCACCAAGAAAAAGAAGGAGGGCGGGCTCGGCGCGGCCCTCGAGGGCGCCCGCGAGGTGAAGGCGAGCAAGTACCTGATGCTGATCGTCGGCATCGTGATCGCCTACGAGTTCACGGCGACACTGACCGACTTCGGCATCAGCGTCGTGTTCGAGCACACCTACAGCGACGAGATCGAGCTCACGAAGATGTACGGACGGCTGGGATGGATCGTCAGCGCCACGGCGCTCGTGAGCCAGCTCGTGCTCGTGCCCCTGTTGCTCCCGGCCAAGCGCGTCGCCCTCCTCGTGCCTCCGGTGGTCATGCTGGGCGGCGCGATCGGCGTCATGGTCCTTCCCGTCATCGTGACCGCGATGGTCCTCGCCGCGTCCGACCGCGGCCTGAACTACAGCGTGCAGCAAGCGACGAAGGAGTCGCTCTACGTCCCCCTCACCGACGCGCAGAAGTACAAGGCGAAGGCGTTCATCGACATGTTCATCGACCGCGCGGCGAAGGCCATGGCGGCGTTCGTGCTCATCGCGATCATCGAGACCGCGGGCGAATCGGTCCACGCCGCGCTGGGCGTCGCGTTCGTCTCGATGGGCGTCTGGGCGTACTCGGCGTACAAGCTCGGCTCGTTCTGGGGCAAGGCCCACCTGATGGCTCCTCCGGCCGAGGCGGAGCCGACGGCGGCGAACGCGGACGAGCCGGTCCCGTTACCCCCGGCGCAGCCTGCGACGCATCCCGCCGCGACGCCCCCCGCTATTCGCTGAAGGGCCGTCACTTCGACGAGGGAGCCGGCGCGGGCGCGGCGCTGGCCGGCGGGCGCGGGCTGATCCTCGCGAGCCACGGCTTGAACCAGCCGAGCTCCCACGCCACCCCGCACCCGAGGACGAAGATCACCAGGAGCCAGACCATCCAGCCGTGGTGCTTCTCCGCGTAGGGATCCTCGGTCGAGCGGGCGGCGCCGGGCGGGAGGACGGCCACGCTCGTGAGCGAGGCGCCGAAGGGGATGTTGAGCTTGGCCTGCGCGTTCACCGCCCACCCGGCTCCGTCGAGGATCGGCCCGAGGTTGCGGCGGTGCAGCTTCATCGAGGCGATCAGCATCGACGGCCCGGAGATGACCAGCATGACCCCCGCGACCGCGAGCGGCATCTGCCACCAGCGCAGCGAGATGAAGCCCGTGCCGACGGCGACGAGCGACGAGCCGATGGCGCCAACCGCGAGGCCGATCGCGGCGAAGATCCCCGCGAACTTGGCCACGTCGAAACCCGCGCGCGGCGCGGCCATCTCGGGCGCCGGCGCTGGGGCGGGAGCGGGAGCGGCGGTCTTGAGCGACGCGGTCTCGTTGGCGTCGTCGGCGACCCCCTTGACGTGGCCCGTGGCCACGTCGTGCACCTCGGTGTCGCGGGCCGTCGCGAACTTCTCGATCTGCTCGCCGACGAAGCGCCCGATACGAATGTAGGGCAGCAAGAACGCCTGGCGGATGCTGATCGGGTGCTCGAGCACCTTGACCACGGTTGCGTCCCAGTCCCGGCCGCGACGGTCGTAGAAGATCCCGTGTCGCCCGTGGCGGACCTGGCCGGTGCTGCCTGCCGTGAGCGCGGCGACGATGGTCATCGTCTGCTTGGTGCCGTCGGCGTCGATACGCGCGCAGTCGCAGTAGACGAGGAAGGTGTTGGCGAGCACTCCGACCGCGGCGTGGGCGGTGGCGTCGTCGATGCGCACGCACAGGTCGCAGCTCCGCCCGTCGAGGTACAGCGTGCCGGCCTGGAAGATGGCGCCCTCGCGCGCGTAGAAATCGCGGAACGAGACGAAGTTGCACAGCAGCACGTGCAGATCGCGGTGGTAGCGGAGCAGCCGCTCCACCTGCTCGATCGCCTCGGCCTCGGGCGCGA
The DNA here is from genome assembly GCA_035470765.1 of Polyangiaceae bacterium. Taxonomy (GTDB): domain Bacteria; phylum Myxococcota_A; class Polyangia; order Polyangiales; family Polyangiaceae; genus DASXHD01. The sequence continues at coordinate 12,225 of DATIQP010000210.1, forward strand.
GCGCGAGATCCTTGGCGATGAGCGCTTCGATCTCGGCGCGCGCGTTGCCGCGCAACAGCTCGCGGACGCGGGCCTGTTCGAGCGTGTCGAGGGACGTCGCGGGCTTGGTCGCCCGCCAGGCCAGGTGAGGCTCGAGCGTCGCCGTCATCGTGGACCAATCGGCCTCGGACAGGGCCGAACGGGTGCCTACCAGCGGACGGACCGCGTCGGTCGCGAGCGCGCGTACGGCCACGGCCCACGCCGGGTTGACGCCGGCCTCGAGCGGGAGCGCCCGCGAGGCCTCGACGCGCGCGAGCGGAAATGCGGCGATGGCCGCGTCGTCGACGGTCAGATCCCTGCTCGCGAGGCTGGCGTAGTCTTGCTCGGCGCGGTTCAGCGGACCCGAGGCCTTTGGGTCGAACGCGGCGAGCCGGCAGCGCATGAAGTAGTCCTCGACCTTCGCCCGCACGGCGTGGACCGCGTCTGCCGCGGCCGCGGTCGCGGCCGCGAGAGGGTTCACCTCCGGCGCCGACTCGCCCTTCGCCCACCAGGCGTCGAGCGCCGCGGCCTGCGCGAAGAACTCCTCCAGCTTCTCCTTGGTGATGCCGGGCTTGCCGCTGCGGTCCGTGACCGAGCCGACCGCGCTCGTGATGTCGTCGATTGCCTTCGCGACGGCCGGGTCGTCCGCGGAGTCGGCGGGCACGACGCCATCGCCGTTGAGCTTCGTCTGCGCGAAGATCTTCGCCGTGTCGAGGACGTCCTCGAGCGTGATCTCCTTGCTCGACTTTTTGCCCAGGTTCTTGAGGATCTGCTTCGCCGAGGCGAGGAGCCGCCTGCCCTCGTCGTCGTCCTCGTCGATCGCGCTCAGCGCGACCTTGGCCGTCCGCTTGCGAACAGCCTCCGGCTTCGCCAGCGTTCGCCCGACGAACTCCACCGCGGCGAGCACCTCGGGTGGGCGGATCCGCCCATCGCGATCGGTGTCGACGAGCTGCAGCGTGCGCGGGTCGAGCTCGAGCCCGCTCGTCGGGCAGCTCAGCGCAGCCCAGAGCTTCTGATCGAGCTCGGCGAGCGCGAGGATCTCCTCGGCCTCCTCGAGACGCAGCTGATCGAAGCCGCCCGCACGAAAGAACCGAAAAGATTGGGCCATGAATCCTCGATCGCTGGAGCTAGTGGATTCGCGCCTTCTTGTCATCTCGCTCGGACACCGATCCGCCGGCGTACCGCCAGGCACCCCCCTCGCGATGGAACGTCGAGACCTCATCGAACGAGCGATCCACGCCCCGCTCGAAGACGCGCGCGAAGAACCGCACCTGCCCGGTGTCGCCCGCGGCCGAGGTCTCCAGGATTTCGAGCCCTAGAAAGCGCTGTCGATCCTTCACTTGCGACAGCTCACGCGCCAGGGCCACCTCACCGAGCGCGCGGTCGGGATGGTCGGCGCTCAGCGTGCGCACGAGGTACTCGCCGAGGCCGAGAGCGAAGGCGGAGTACCGCGAGCGCATCAGCGCCTCCGGCGTCTCCGGCTCGCGGTCGCCGCGATGGAACGGCTCGCAGCACGCCGCGTAGCGTCTCTTCGAGTGACAGGGGCAGTCGCGCACCTTGGCGGGCATGGCAGCGGAGGCCGATTGTAGTGCCGGCGACGGCCGAGCTACGATCGAATGCGGATGGCTTCCAAGGAAGTGGAGATCGTTCGCGCCGCGGGGCGCGAGGTCACCGTGACCAACCCGAGCAAGGTCTACTTCGCGGAGGCCGGCCACACGAAGCTCGATCTCATCCGCTACTACATGGCCGTGGCGGACGGCGCCGTGCGCGGAGTGCGGGCGAGACCGATGGCGCTCAAGCGCTACGTCGACGGCGTGTCGAGCCCGCCGTTCTTCCAGAAGCGCGCGCCCGAGAAGCGGCCCGAATGGATCGAGACGGTGACCCTGAGCTTCCCGTCGGGCCGCACGGCCGACGAGATCGTCGTCAGCGACGCTGCGCAGCTCGCGTGGGTCGTCAACCTCGGGTGCATCGATCTCAACCCACACCCCGTGCGGACGGGCGATCTCGAGCACCCCGACGAGCTGCGCGTGGATCTCGATCCCGTGCCCGGCGTGGGCTGGCGCCCGATCGTCGACGTCGCGCTCGTCGTCCGCGAGGTGCTCTCCGACATGGGCCTCGTCGGCTGGCCGAAGACGAGCGGCTCGCGCGGGATCCACGTGTACGCGCGGATCGAGCCGCGCTGGGGGTTCACTCAGGTGCGGCGCGCGGCGCTGGCCCTGGCGCGCGAGGTCGAGCGGCGAGCGCCTGCGATCGCGACCAGCAAGTGGTGGAAGGAGGAGCGGCACGGCGTCTTCATCGACTACAACCAGAACGCGAAGGACCGCACGGTCGCGAGCGCGTACTCGGTGAGGCCCACGAAGGACGCGCGCGTGTCGATGCCGCTCGCGTGGGACGCGCTCGCGCAGTGCGACCCGGGCGACTTCACCGTGGCCACGGTGCCCAAGATCTTCGCCACGCACGGCGACGCGCACGAGGGCATCGACGACTCGCCGGGCTCGCTCGAGGCCCTCCTGGAGCTCTCGGCGCGTCAGGAGGCCGAGGGCCAGGGCGATGCTCCGTGGCCGCCGCACTACGCCAAGCAGGACGGCGA